>CADEEN010000072.1 GCA_902826345.1 uncultured Burkholderiales bacterium
CAACCCGGAATAGCTGTTCGCTGCCGGCTACTCGGCGTGTTTCATCGGCGCGATGAAGGCCGTGGCGGCGAAGCAGAAGATCACCCTGCCGGCCGACATCAGCAACACCGCCGAAGTTGCCATCGGGCCGATGACCGGCAAGGCCGGCGCGTTCTCGGTCACCGTGGCGATGAAGGTTCCGATGCCCGGCATGAACAAGGCCGAAGCCGAGCAGTTGGTCAAGGCCGCGCACGAGGTCTGCCCGTATTCGAACGCGACGCGCGGCAACCTCGACGTGAAGATCGAAGTGGTCTGACCGCGCGACGACACGCTGATCGCTCAGCTCAACTCAGCAGCTGGAGCATCAACTCCACGCGCGCCTGCACTGGCGACAGCACTTCGGCCGAGCGCAGCAGCGCGCCGCCGATCACCGGGCCCGCGGCGCAGCGCGTGCTGCGCAAGACCCGCACGCCGGCGGCCTGCGCGCGCAGCAGCGCGGCTTCGAGATCGCGGTGCAGCGTGCCGTTGCCGGTGCCGGCGGCGACGATGCCGTGCACGCCTTGCGCCAGCAGCGCATCGACGATGCGGCCGCTGGCGCCGGCGGGGTTGATCACGATCTCGACCCGCGGCCACTGCGTGGCGTCGCGGGCGATGTGCGCCAGGCCCAACGCGGCGCCTCGCGGCGCCTCGCGCCACCAGCGCAGCCGGCCCTCTTCGATCGTCGCCAGCGGGCCGGCATCGCCGGCGGCGAAGGCATCGAGGCGGTAGCTGTGCAGCTTGCGCACCTCGGCGCCGGCCCAGACGCGGCCGGCGATCGCCACGAGCACGCCGCGCGCCCGCGCGTCGCGCACCGTGCTGACGGCATCGAACAGGTTCTGCGGCCCGTCGGCGGCGATCGACGTCGCCGGCCGCATCGCCGCCGTCAGCACCAGCGGCTTGGCGCTGGCCAGCACCCGGTGCAGGAAGTACGCGGTCTCTTCGAGCGTGTCGGTGCCGTGCGTGACGACGACGCCGGCGACATCGGCGCGCGCCAGGTGGTAGGCCGCGCGCGCCGCCAGCGCCTGCCAGGTGGCGATGTCCATGTCCTTGCTGTCGAGTTGCGCGATCTGCTCGCACTCGAGATCGAGTTCGCGCAACGCGGGCACGGCGGCCACCAGGTGGCCGATGCCGAGTTGCGCCGCGGTGTAGCCGACCGCATCGTCGGCGCTGGCCGAAGTGCCGGCGATGGTGCCGCCGGTGCCGAGGATGACGATGGTGCTTGCCATGATCTGCAGTCTGGATAAAAATACAGCCACTGGACAAACTCCCAGGCTGCCACTTGAGCGGCCCCACGCCATGGAAGAACGCGCCAAGCTTACCGACCGCCAGCAGCAAATCCTCGATCTGGTGCAAAGCGCCATCGCCCGCACCGGCGCCCCGCCGACGCGCGCCGAGATCGCCGCCGAGCTCGGCTTCCGCTCGCCCAACGCCGCCGAGGAGCATTTGCAGGCGCTGGCGAGGAAAGGCGTCATCGAGCTCATCGGCGGCACCTCGCGCGGCATCCGCCTGCGGCCCGATGCGCTGAAGAAGCTCAACCAGATGCGCGGCAAGCAATTCCTGCTGCCGCTGCCGAGCCTGTCGCAGTTGAACCTGCCGCTAGTCGGCCGCGTGGCCGCCGGCAGCCCGATCCTGGCGCAGGAGCACATCGATCAGACGTACGTCGTCGAAGCGACGATGTTTCCGCGCCGCCCCGACTACCTGCTGCGCGTGCGCGGCATGAGCATGCGCGACGCCGGCATCATGGACGGCGACCTGCTGGCGGTGAAGCAGAGCAAGGACGCCAGCAACGGCCAGATCATCGTCGCCCGCATCGGCGACGAGGTCACCGTCAAGCGCTTCAAGCGCGTGCGCAACCACATCGAGCTGCACGCCGAGAACCCGGATTTCGAGCCGATCATCGTCAAGCTGAGCGACGCCGAGGTGTTCGCCATCGAAGGCCTGGCAGTTGGCTTGATCCGCAACACGATGTTGATGTGACGTGAAGCAGCGCGCCACGGGGTATGTGCTCTACGGCAGCCGCAACTCGGGTTCGGCCGCGGTCGAAGCGGCGCTCGACATGGCCAAGGCGCCGTACCGCATCGTCGATGCCGCCACTTGGCGCAAGAAGGACGACGCGGCTGCCTTCGCGCAACTGCAGCGCGTCAACGCGCTGCACCAGATCCCGACGCTGGTCACACCCGACGGCACGGTGCTGAGCGAGAGCGCGGCCATCCTGATCCACCTTGGCCTCGTGCACCCACGGGCCAAGCTACTGCCGGCCGACGCGTCGCAACGCGCGCAGGCGCTGCGTGCGATGGTCTTCATCGCCGCCAACTGCTATGCCGCCATCGGCGTCATCGACTACCCCGAGCGCTGGCACGGCAAAGGCGACAAAGCGGCCGACGAACGTTTGCGCAAGGGCGCGCGGCGGCGCCTGCACAAGCTGTGGTGCGTGTTCGCCGACGCCTTTGCGGCCGACGCGGCGAAGAACAAGGCCGCCTTCCTTTACGGCGAGCAGCCGGGCGCCGCCGATCTGCTGGCTGCCGTGGTCTCACGCTGGTCGGGCGCGCGCAAGCATCTGGCCAAACAACGGCCGGCGTTTCACGCGATGCTCGAACGCATCGAAGCGCATCCCAAAGTCGCGCCTGTCATCTCACGCCATTGGGGTGCGGGCACGGTGCCGGGGCCATGAACACGCGATGAACGCGACGCGCATCAAGTCCCCCAAGGCCACGCAGGCCGAAGACTGCACGGTGCTGGAGCAACTGCCCAACATCGGCCCGTCGCTGGCCGCCAACCTGCGCCTGATCGGCATTCAGACGCCGCGCCAGTTGCAGGGCCGCGACGCCTTCGTGCTCTACCAGAAGCTCAACGCCGCCACCGGCGCGCGCAACGATCCGTGTGTGCTCGACACCTTCATGGCGGCGGTCGATTTCATGAACGGCGCCGCGCCGGCGCCGTGGTGGGCCTACACGGCACAGCGCAAAGCCCTCTACGGCGCCATTTAGCCCGATCTGGGCTGAACACGGGCCACCGCGCGATCGGCAGCTTCCCTGCGCAGGCGAGGCTGTTCAGTACACGTTGCCGGTGTGACCACGCTCAGTGCGAGCGCACGCCAATGGCGAACAGCGCGCGGTCTGCGCTGGCGCGGTGCCACTGTTGCTGGCGTCGCTCCAGGTCGGCGAGGCTTTGCGATTGCGCGAGGTAGCTTTCCAGCGACTCGTTGTCGTGGGTCGCCAGGTTCGACAAGAAAGTGCGAAGGGCTTGCATTGCGGTTTTCATACGGCTCTTTGTTTTGAGGGTTAACCCTTATTTTAGGCCACGACCCTCGTTTAGAAGGCCCATGTTTTCCGCGATACGGAATCTAGAGACTAGGCTCTCTGTTGTTCCCGACGATCCGTGCGGAGTTGCGGCGGCAGCTCAGGGCAGCAGCCGCAACACCTGCGCCTGCGCCGGCCGCGGGTGCCAGAGCGGCACGTACTCGACGCGCGCCCACGGCCCGACGAACGATCGGTAGTGGCGCAGCCACGGCAGGCCCGATTGCCCGGTCGACTGCATCACCCTCGACTGCGACGCGTCGCCCAGGTCGTAAACGGCCCGCAGCGACGGCGCGTGTTCGTTGAGATACAGCTCGCCGGTGGTCGCATCCGGCTTGACGCCGACGCGGCCGACGTTGAGCGTGTAGGTATCGCCTCCTGTGCGTGCGCGCAGTTCGAACAGCGGCGCCAGCACCTTGATGCGCGAGAACGGCCGGTGCTCGCTGCGCGCCACGTGCGCGTCGCCCCAACGCCATTGCGAGACATCGCCGCCGAAGCGTTGCTGCAGTTCATCGAGTGCGCGCGTCAGCGCGACGCCGCTCATCTGCTCGCAGGTCTCTGCCTTGTCGCTGCTGGTTTTGTCGTCGCACCACCAGGCGTCGTTGCGTTCGAGCACGCCTTGCGCCGCGTCGCGGAAACTGCGCGCGCCGAGCACGCGCTCGTAGACCGCCGGGCCGCCGAGCTCGTCGGTGAAGATCGCGCGCACGAGCTGGCGTGTCCAGGCGGAAAAGATCAGCGGTGCGCTGTCCTGCGCTCTCATCTCACCGCTGAATCGCTGCAACGCCGCCTGTGCCGCATCCGCCAGCGCATGCTCGGAGCGCGCGCGCCGCAGCCACGGCAGCAGCGGCGGCGTCGCCAGCGACAACACGTCGGCCTGCATCGCGGCCATGTCGTCGATCGAGTGTTTGTCGCGCGCGCGCAGCAACTGCTCGATGCGCTGCTGCCGGTACGGCGCGGCCCATTCGCTGCCGAGGTAATGCGCATAGTCGCTGTCGTGCACGCGCTGGTTGGCGGTGGCGATCCAGCCGCGGTGCGGCTGCGTCTCGCGCGGCGTTTGCGCCGCGGGGATGAAGCCGGCCCAGTCGTAGCGCGCGTCCCAGCCCGGCGCGGGCACGAGGCCCTTCAGGTCGTGGTCCGGCTTGCGCAGCGGCACACGGCCCGGCGAGACGAGGGCGATCTGCCCAGCGCGATCGGCGACGACCATGTTCTGCATCGGCGCCACCCACAGCCGCGTCACGGCATCGACGAATTCGGCCGTCGATCGCGCGCGGATCATCGCCAGCCCCGCCGCCACCGGATCGGCGTCGGCATCGAGCGCCGTCCAGCGCAGGGCCAGGCCGTACGGCGCGTTGCCGTCGCTGCCCGCGACCTCACCGGCCACGCCGCCGGCGTCCGAGATCATCGGCCCGTGGCGCGACACGCGCGCGACCAGGTTCTCGCTCGGCGCGCCCTTGATGCGGATGTCTTCCGCCACGCCGGCCACCCGCTCCCAGCCGCGCGGCGTTTGCACCTGCATCGGGTCGTCGGGCTTGAAGCGCTCGAGGTACAGGTCCTGCACGTCGGGGCCGGTGTTGGTGAAGCCCCAGGCGATGTGCTCGTTCTGGCCGAGCACGACCATCGGCAGCCCGGGCATCGTCGCGCCGGCCGACTTGAAGCCGCGCTCGCCGCCGACCTCGATGCGCGCCAGATACCACAGCGACGGCGCGGTGATCTTCAGGTGCGGGTCGTTGGCCAGCAGCGGCTTGCCGCTCGTGGTGTGCGTGCCGGCGACGACCCAGTTGTTGGAGCCCACGCCTTCGATGCCCGACGGCGGCGCGATCGCTTGCAGGTGGTCGATCTGCTGCGCCGACAACGCGGTGAGCGCACCGCCCAACTTCAGCGACCGCATCAACGCCGCGTAGTCGGCCGTGGCCAGCGGCTTCTCGCCGGGGTACGGCGGCAGCAGTTGGTCGATGCGCGCGACAGGCAGCGTCAGCGCCAGCCGCGCGCGCAGCAACTCGGTGCTCCAGTTGCCGCCCAGGTCCCACGCCATCATGATCGCCCAGGCCAGGCTGTCCACCGGCGACCAGTCTTCGAGCGGCACGCCGAGGATCAGCATCTCCGGCGGTCGTGCTTGCAGGTGCTCGCGCTGCCACGCGTTGACGCCCGCCGCGTAGGCTTGCAGCACGCGCTTCGATTCATCGCCGAGCTGCGCCCACTGCGCCTGCGCGGCCCGCCGCACGCCGAGCGCACGCAGGAACTTGTCGTTGTCGAGCGCGGCGCGGCCGAAGGTTTCGGCCAGGCGGCCGCTGCCGATGCGGCGGTGCGTCTCGAGTTGCCACAAGCGGTCTTGCGCATGCGCGAAGCCGAGGCCGAAGGCCGCGTCTTCGACGCTCGCTGCGCGGATCGTCGGGATGCCGTGCTCGTCGCGCTCGATGCTCACCGCGGCGCCGATGCCACCGACGCGCAGCGCGCCGTCATGCGCCGGTGTGGCCCGCCAGAGGTACGCAGCGAGCACCGCCAGCGCCGCCAGCAGCAACATCGCCAACGCGGTGGCGATGCGGCGCAGCCAACGCCTCATCGGCCGAGGTAGTCGCCCTTGCCGATCTCGACGCCGGCGTGGCGCAAGAGCGCGTACGCGGTCGTGGCGTGGAAGAAGAAGTTCGGCAACGCCGCTTCTTTGAGATAGGCCTCACCTTTGAACTTCAGTGCATCGCCGCTGCGCATCGGAATCGTGATCTCGCGGCCCTCGCTGCCATCGACCTGCGAGGCGGCAATCGTCTTCACGTAGTCGATCGTCTTCTGAATGCGCGCGCGCAACTCGGCGATCGTCGCTTCGTTGTCGTCCCACTTAGGCACTTCCAGGCCGGCCAGGCGCGCCATGGTGCCCTTGGCGAAATCGCAGGCCACCTGCACCTGTCGCGTGAAGTTGAGCATGTCGGGCGCCAGTCGCAGGCCGAGGTAGTTGGTGGCGTCGAACTTGCGCGCGGTGGCGTGGGCCTCTGCCTTGTCGAGCCACTTCAACATGTTGCCGAGCATCTTGAGGAAGATCGGCGCACTGGCCGAATGCATGGAAATCGACATCGAGGTCTCCTGTTTCCGAATGTGGCCGGCGATGGTAGCGCCCGAGGCAGAATGACGCTCGCAGCAGCGGCCCTGCACCACCGACATGAACATCATCATCCTCGACGACTACCAGGACGCCGTGCGCAAGCTGAAGTGCTCGGCCAAGCTCGAGAAGCTGCAAGCCAAGGTCTTCACCAACAACGTCAAGGGCATCGGCCAGCTCTCGGTGCGCCTGCGCGACGCCGAGATCCTGGTGCTGATCCGCGAGCGCACCGCCTTCCCGCGGCAGTTGCTGGAGAAGCTGCCGAAGTTGAAGCTGCTGGCGCAGACCGGCCGCGTCGGGCCGCATATCGACGTCGAGGCCTGCACCAAGCTCGGCATCGCCGTGGCCGAAGGCGTCGGCGACCCGACGGCGCCGGCCGAGCTGACCTGGGCGCTGATCATGGCGGCGATGCGCCGCGTGCCGCAGTACATCGGCAACCTGAAGCACGGTGCGTGGCAGCAGGCGGGCTTGAAGGCTGCGGCGATGCCGCCGAATTTCGCGCTCGGCATGCGCTTGTCGGGCAAGACGCTCGGCGTCTGGGGCTACGGCCGCATCGGCCAGCGCGTGGCCAACTACGGCAAGGCCTTCGGCATGAAGGTCATCGTCTGGGGCCGCGAGGCGTCGCGCGAGAAGGCGGTGGCCGACGGCCACGGCGCGGCCACCAGTCGCGAAGCCTTCTTCGAGCAATGCGACGTGCTGTCGCTGCACCTGCGCCTGGTGCCCGAGACGCGCGGCGTCGTCGCGCTCGACGACCTGGTGCGCATGAAATCCACCGCGCTGTTCGTCAACACCTCGCGCGCCGAACTCGTCGTCGAGAACGCGCTCGTCTCGGCGTTGAACCGCAGCCGCCCCGGCATGGCCGCCGTCGATGTCTTCGAGAGCGAGCCGATCCTGCAAGGGCACCCGTTGCTGCGCCTGGAGAACGCGGTCTGCACGCCGCACATCGGCTATGTCGAGATCGACACCTACGAGCAGTACTTCGGCGCCGCGTTCGACAACGTCGTCGCCTTCGTCAACCAGCAGCCGACGAACATCGTCAACCCCGAGGCGCTCAAGGTGATGCGTTGAGCGCGGCGCAGGCGCCGCGCTCCGCCACTGAACTGTTCTGGGCCTTCACCTCGCTGGCATTGCAAGGCTTCGGCGGCGTGCTGCCGGTGGCGCAGCGCGAACTCGTCGAAAAACGCGGCTGGCTGACGCGCGAGGAATTCGCCGAGACGCTGTCCATCGGGCAGGTGCTGCCCGGGCCCAACATCGTCAACATGGCTTTGATCATCGGCGACCGCTACTTCGGCTGGCGCGGCGCCTTCGCCGCGCTCGGCGGCATCCTCGCCGCGCCGCTGGTGATCGTGCTCGTGCTGGCGACGCTGTACGCGCAGATCGCCGCCACGCCGATGGCGGCCGGCGCGATCCGCGGCATGGGCGCCGTGGCTGCCGGGCTGATCTTCGCCATGGCGATCAAGCTCGCGCCGACGTTGAAGAAGAACCCGCTGCCGCTGGCGCTGTGCGCTGCGGCCACGCTCGCCACGTGGGGGCTCGTCGGTGGGATGCGTGTGCCGCTGGCCTGGGTCGTGCTCGGCCTGGGCGGTTCGATGGTTGTCTTCGCGCTGTGGTGGCTGCACCGCAAGACGACGATCACATGACCGCCTTCACGCCCGCCGACTGGTGGCCGCTGTTCGCGCACTTCCTCGCCATGTCGATGCTCGCCGTCGGCGGCGCGTTGACGACGACGCCCGAGATCCACCGCTTCGTCGTCGAGCAGCGCGGCTGGCTCGGCGACGCGCAGTTCAGCGCCTCGATCGCGCTGGCGCAGGCCGCGCCGGGGCCGAACCTGCTCTTCGTGCCGGTGCTCGGCCACGCCATCGCCGGCCTGCCCGGCGCGTTGATCGCCCTGGCTGGCATGCTGCTGCCGAGCACGACGCTGGCGCTGTTTGTTTCTCGCTGGGGCCGCAAGCGCCGCCAGACGCTGGGCGTGCGCGCTTTCGTCGCCGGCATGGCGCCGGTGACGATCGGCCTGCTGTTGGCGGCCGGCACCGTGCTCGCCGCGCCTGCGGTCGCGCATGCCGGCGCGCTGGCGCTGGTCGCCGCGACCGTGCTGCTGTCGGCGACGACGAAGATCAGCCCGGTGTGGTTGATCGCGCTCGGCGCGGCGGTCGGCGCCGCCGGCGGCGCTTGAACTACAGCCGCGTCGCGCCGCGAACGAACGCCGCCTGCTGGCGCTGACGAAAGCGATGGAGCAGCGCGCGCCGCAGCCGCGGCAGCAGCGTGCGCGGCGCGTCGAGCGGCAGACTGCGCTGCACGATCGATGCGACGGCGGGCAACGACGATTGCAGCCGCTGCACGAACGTGTCCCTGAAATCCTCCATGCGCAACGACCCATGCCAGTGCAGCAGCACGGCACGCCCGTAGTGCGACGGCGGGTACAGCGCCTCGTACATCGGCTCGGTGTGGAAGTTGTAGTGCGGATCGAGCGCCGCGACGCCGCCGCGCCACGACGCCGCGGCGATCGAGAAAATGATCTGCTCGTGCAGGAACATCGTCGGGTCGTCCTGAGGCATGACGCACAGCGCGTAGAGTTTTTCGAACAGTTCGAGGTAGTGCTGCGCGAAGCCAGAGTCACGGTGGAAGCGGAAGACACCGGAATTGAACTGCAGGCGGATGCGCTTGCCCGACGGCCCCGCGGTGACGAAGGGCACGCCGTCGGCCAGGCCCGCGGCTGCGGCCAGCGTCTGCCAGAACGGCTCGAAGCGGTCGCCCGGCCCGCTGCTGACGGGGCCGAGTTCTTCGACGCAGGCCAGCACCTCGTGCGCGTCGTGCTGCGCCGCATCGAGCGCGCGTGGCTCCCTGACGACGAGCACGTCGCCGTCGAGCCAGGCGATGTGCCTGGTCCTCGCCATCTCGTCGGCGATCACCGCGGCCCACGGCTTGTTGGCGAAGCCGAGCCAGTCGAAGCGGTGGCGCAGCGGACGCTTGACGTAGGTGACCTGCATCTCGTCGAGCTCGCGCAACGTGCTGCGGGCGATCGACGGACCCGGGCGCGGCTGGATCGCCAGCACCGGGCACTGCGCAAAGCGGCCGCCGAACGCGCGCAACGTGCGCACCATCAGCACCACCTCGGGCTCGAGGCGGCCGGATTCGATGCAGGTGTAGACCGTCGTGTCGCTGGCGCTCATCCTCGCCTTTGCCGCAGCACCTCGTACAGGCACACGCCGGCGGCCACCGATACGTTCAGGCTCTCCACCGCACCGGCCATCGGAATCTTCACCAGCGCATCGCAGGTGCTGCGCGTGAGCTGGCGCAAGCCTTTGCCTTCGGCGCCGAGCACGAGCGCGAGCGGGCCGCCGAGGTCGAGCTCGTACAGCGTCTGCTCGGCGTCGTCGGACAGGCCGATGACCTTGACGTCGCGCTCCTTCAACTCGATCAGCGCGCGTGACAGGTTGGTGACCATCAGGTACGGCACCGTCTCGGCGGCGCCGCTGGCGACCTTGGCCACCGTGGCGTTGACGCCCACCGCATGGTCCTTCGGCGCGATCACCGCGTGCACGCCGGCGCCGTCGGCCACGCGCAGGCAGGCGCCGAGGTTGTGCGGGTCGGTCACGCCGTCGAGCGCGAGCACCAGCGGCGCGCTCGCCGCTTCGTCCAGGATATCGTCGAGCGAGTGCCGCGCCGGCAGCCTCTCGACGAGCGCGACCACGCCCTGGTGGCGGTCGTTGCCGGCGAGCTTCGACAGGCGCGCATCGTCGCTGTCGACCACCTTGGCCCCCGCCTCCGTGGCGCGCTGCGCAAAGCTGCGCATGCGCGCGTCGCGACGCTGCGTGTCGAGATGCACTTCGACGACGCTGTCGGGCGCGGTCTTCAGGCGAACGGTAACGGCGTGAAAGCCGAAGAGCACATGGCGGGTCATGCCGCCATCGTAGGTCAGGCGTGGATGTCGACCTTTGAGTCGGACATTGGCGGCGCAGCGGCCTCGGCCCATCGCTGCGCCGTGTCTCGTGGCGCCGCAGCGCCTTGCACCTGCTGCCCGAGCGCGCGCTGCAGCGACGCCAGCACTTCGAGCACGCGCGAGCTCGGCACCTGCATCAGGTGCACCGCGGCGTTGGCCGGCGTCACCGGTTTGGGCATGTCCGGCAAGGCCGCTGCCGCCGGCGGCGGGCGGCGTTCGCCGGCGCGCGGCGTGAGCGCGGCAACGGAGCTGATGGCGGTGATGGCTGACATGCGGCGATTCCTCGAAAAGCGACGTTGCCCTCAATGGCCCGCGCTCGTTGTCGTGTAGATCGGCGGCGCTGCACGCGGCTTGAGCGCCGCGTTCGTGTGTTGTGTCACGCCGCGGTCAACGTGTCAGCGCGAGCCAGCCCAGGATGGCGCCGATCAAAAGCGGCTGATGCAGCATGTAGAAGGTCAGCGACCAGCGGCCCAGCGCCGCCAGCGGTAGCAGCAGCGTGGGCAGTGGGCCGGCCAACGCAGCGCGCCTGTGCGCCAGCCACCATTGCCCGGCCGCCAGGCCCCACAGCATCACGCCCAGCCACGGCAACACCGGCGCGAAATCTTCGGTTACCGGCTTGCGCGTCACCAGGCCGATCCAGTTGGTCCAGCGCGTGTCGAAGAAGGGGTGCTGCACGAGATGCGGCAGCAGCAGCAACAGCAAGCCGAGCGGCCACAGCCAGCGGCGCAGCGGCGCCGCGACGCGCGCGATGACGAGCATCACCGCAAAGCCGTGCAGCACGCCGAAGCTGATCCAGCTCTTCGGGAACATCAGCGCCGAGCCGGCGGAGACGAGCAGCGCGCAGGCCGCGATCTGCAGCCAGCGTTTGCAGAAGCGCGGCCAGCCCTGCCCGGCGTCGATCGCCACCGCCTGCGACAGGCCGGCGACGGCCATGAACAGCGTGACGATCATCGCGCGCTGCACCGTCCAGAACGGATCGGTGTAGAAGTTCTGCGCCGGGTCGAGCAGGCGGTAGTGATTGAGATCGAAGCAGAAATGAAAGACGGCCATCCAGACGATGGCGGCGCCGCGCAGCGCGTCGAGGCGGCCGAAGCGTCGGCTGATCACACCTCGACCTTTTCATAGATGTCGGTGAAGCGTTCGCCGTTCCAGGCATACAGCAACACAGCCGTCTGCAAACACGCCTTCGCGCCGCGCGGCTTGAACAGGCCGACGCAGTGGCCGGTGGAGCGGCGCACGCTGCGATAGACCACGCCGGCCGAGCCGCGGCCGTGCAGCACGCGGCCGAGGGCGCGCGCAGCGCTGTAGTCGCCCGGGTCGAATACGGCGCGCGGCACGGTGTGGGCGGCGCGCAGGTCATGCAGCCGGGCGTCGATCGCCACCTGGTACAGCCGCATCGGCAGGTGCATCGCGCCCTCGTTGGTCGCGGCGAGAAAGCGCGCGTGGTGGTAGGCCGTCTCGGCCACCGCGGTGGCGCGTTCGCGCGCCGCGTAGAACATGCCGTAGCCGCCGTCGGAGAAGCGGCTGCCGGACGGGTTGACATGCGTGAACGCCGCCATGATCGGCCCGCTGCCGGCGCCGAAGACGCGGTCTTCGGCAGCGACGAGCTGCACGACGCCGGTCTCGTCGCGCACGCGGTCGTTGGTCAGCGCTTCGAGCGCGTACAGCGCGTCGAAGTCAGCCGCGTCGGCGACGCGGTCGTAGAGGTACACGCTCGGATGGCGCGTCGGCACGATGCGGCAGGCCTCGCGCCATTGCACGCGCTTGACAGACAGGCCGTCGGCAACCTTGGCGGCCGGCGTCAAGACCAGCCGCCGCCTCTGGCGGCATCGAGCCAGCGGCGCACGCGCAGCAGGTCAGCCACGTTGCCGCCGAGCATCAGCGCCAGCGCGCTGCTGCCGCCGAAGGCGCTGTTGGGTTTCCTGATCCAGGCGTCGGCGGCTTTTGCATCGGGCAACAGAATCTGCAGCGCCTTGTAGATGCCGAGCAGCAGCGACAGGCGCTCGAGCGTGTCGCGCGGCAGCGCGGCATGCTGCGGCGATTTGCGCCAGGCGAAGAACGTCGAGCGCGGCGGCTCGCCGAGCAGGCGGCGCTGCTCGTCGATGGCCAGGCCCCAATGGTCTGCGATGCGGGCAAAGGCGCGCAAGCCGGCGGCGGCCATCTGGCTGCTGTCCGGCGTGGCTCGGGAAGGTTGAAGGACGGCGCTCATAGGCAAATCTCGAACTGGACGTACCGGCGAGTCTAGTCCACATCAAGACTGTTGGCCAGTGCCCCCAGGATACTGCACCAACTGCAACCGGTTGCCTGCCGGGTCGCGAAGGGTCGCCAACACGCCGCCCCACGGCTGCATCTCGGGCGGGCCGTCGAAGGGCACGCCGGCGGCGCACAGGCGCGCGTGTTCGGCGGCCATGTCCGCCACCTCGAAACTGACACCACTGAAGCGGCCGACGAGCGCCTGCTCGTGGGGCGGCGCATCGATCGGCACCGACTCGACCACGACGCTCAAGCCGCCGCCGCCGTCGAACACCAGGTAGCCCTGCGATGCATCGCCGGCGGTGCGGCGCAAGCCGAGCACGGCGGCGAAGAACGTCGATGCGCCTTCGAGGTCGCGCACGAACAACCTGACACCGGCCACACGCATGAAGGGCACTCTCCTGTGTTCGAGGATCGAAGTGTCGCCGAGCCCGCTACGATTCGACGCATGACGACGACAGTGCCCTCGCCCATGCGCCGCAGTGCCGAAGAGCAGGCCCGCCTCGACGCCGCGCTGACCGATCTGTTCGAGCGCCGCATCACCTTCAACCAGACGCTCGGCCTGGTCATCGAGTCGGCGCGGGCACCGGCGCCGCGCATCCGCTTCGCGATGCGGCCGGCGCTCATCGGCAGCGCGCTGCACGGCCGGCTGCACGGCGGCGTGATTTCGGCAACGCTCGATGCGATGGCCGCACTGGCGTTGATGGTGGCGATCGGCGG
>CADEEN010000073.1 GCA_902826345.1 uncultured Burkholderiales bacterium
CTGCTCCAGGCGCACCTGCGGGCGCGCGTGCAGGGTGACGGTCAGACGTGGCGGCACGACGGTGCGCACCGCCGCCGCTGCCGGCAGGTTGAGCGGCGGCCCGGTGGCGGCGAGCACGGGCGCGGCGGCCAGCAGCAGCGCCACCGCATTGGTCTCATGCGCATCGGGCTCACCGCTGGGCACCAGGCGCAGGCTCACGCTCCAGACGCCGGGCACGAAAGCCGACTGCGCCGCCGCGTCGTTGGGCAGCGCGATGTCGAACGTGGTGCCGTTGATGCTGGGCACCACCGGCACCTCGATCGGCGTGGCCAGCAGGCGGTGCGCGAGCCGCGCCACATGGCCCGCGCCGGCCAGCCGGATGCCGCGCACCGTGACCACCTCGCCCAGGCGCGCGGCGTTGCGGCCGGGCGGCGGCGGCGCGGCCAGCAGCGTAGGCAGCGGCGGCAGCAGGTCGGGGTTGACGACCACGCCGCGGTCGGCGCCGGTCACCGGGTCGGGCAGGCCACCGCGCGACAGCACCGGCAGCGGCGAGCGCGTCGGCCGTGTGCCCTCGATCAGCGCCACCGAGACCAGGTAGGCCGCGCTCGGGCGGTACTCGGACTTGATCGCCGACCAGAGCTTGGACAGGTCGTCGTAGCCGAGCGGCAGCGGCGCGATGCGCAGCACCTCGGCCTGGTCGGGCAGGCCGGTGTCGGCCAGCGCGGCCAGCCCCGGCGGCAGCGCCAGCGGGTCGAGCAGACCACGCAGCGCGGCGGCCGACAGGCGCGGTGTCTCGTGCAGCACGAACATCGCGTGGCCGAGCACCATCTCGGCCAGGGCGTCGCCGGCAGCGTAGGCGGTGACGAGGTAGTGCAGGTCGAGCGCCAGCGGCGCATTGGTCGAGCGGCGCCCCGCCGCGTCGTGCGAGGGCAGCGCCGCGTTGCGCCAACCCGGGTTGTGCGCGGCGTGGAACAGGAAAAGGTTCAACTGCGGCAGCGCGTTGGCGTCGGCTTCCACCAGGTCGGGCGCGAGCGCGCTCACCGTCACGTTGCTGCCCACCGCGCCGGCCAGGTTGGCCTCGACGAAGGCGGCGTCGATCAGGTTGCGCAGCGCGGCGCTGACGCCGGCCAGGGCGAGCGGGCTGCTCATTTCGACCCCGGGCGCAGGTAGTCGGCGAGCGAGCGGCCGGGGCGCGGGCGTGACGCGGGCAGGGCGTCCTTGCGCGGCGGCGCGGCGGCGGCGCGCACGTCGATGCGGTCGATCGTCACGTGCACGACGCTGGGCTCGGTGCGCGCCGTGCGCTCGGCGAGTGCGGCATGGGCGGCGAGCGTGGCCGGCGAGAGCGGCGCCGGGGTTGTGGGGCGCTGCGCGGCGGCGATGCGGGGCACGGCAGCGGGCGGCGGGTCGGGCTCGCGTGCGGCATCGCGCCGCGCCGCGATCAGCGGTTCACGCGCCTGCAGTCGCTCCGGGGTCGTGAGGAGTGGCGATTCGGGCGTCGGGCGCGAGGGAGCCGAACGCGCCTGCGCCGTCGGGCTGTGCGCGACCGGGCGCGTGGTTGGCGCTGGGTCGGGCGTGCCCTGCCGCACGCTGAGCGGCGGCGCAGCGCGCACCAGCGCAGTGGCTGGCGGCGCCGATGGGACGTGCTGCGAGGACGCTTCGGGCGGCGCCGGCACGCGCTGGCTCATCCGCTCGGCGAGCGTCTCGACGGCGCGCTCCTCGAAGCCGGCATCGAACGCGCCCACGCGCTCGAACCGCCCGGGCAGCGCCGGCCGCAGCGACCCGCCGGCGCCGAGCGCGCGGGCGGCCAGGCGCTGCAGCAGGTCCATCAGGCCACCGCCGTCGCGAGTTGCAGGTAGGCGGCGCGGCGTGCTGCCGGCAGCGCGAGCACCTCGCGCTCGCTCCAGCCCCAGCAGCGCGCGAGCGTGGCCACGTCGAGCAGCACGCGCTCGGCGCGCGCGGCCACCTCGGCCCACAGCGCGGCGGCCACGTCGAATGCTTCGCTCCAGGCGTGGCCGCAGGCGGCGCAGTCCAGGTCGAGCGCCAGGCTGGCGTGTGGGTCGATCGCTTCGAGCTGCGCGACCAGCGCCGCGCGTTGCTCGTCGTCGGCGGGAACGGCGCCGGCGCAGCGTTCGAGCAGCGCGTGCGCGAAGGCTGGCGCGTCGGCGTGGCGCGCGGCGAGGTCGCGCAGGTCGTCGATCGTCGGCGCGCGCAGGCCCGGTGGCGCGTTCTCGTGCGGCAGCGCCACCAGCGCGTCGAGGTCGAGTTCGAAGTCGAGCTCGCCCGCGCAGCGCGGGCAGGTGGCGCGCATCGGCCACGCCCTGCCCGACCCCGCGCGGCGCCAGCGCAGCAGTGCGAGGTGGCGCGCGCCGAGCGCGCGCGGCGCGCCGTCGCCGGCCGCCGCGGCCAACAGCAGCGCCTCACACTGCCAGGCATCGGCGCCCTGCGCGGCGCTCCACAGTTCGAGCAGCGCGCGGTCGTTCATCGCGGCACACGCCGATCAGGCCGGCTCGGTGAAGCTGGGCTCGGCCGGCTCGACCACCTCATAGTCGCGTTCCCAGCCTTCGTTCTCGAGCTTCAGGGTCTGGATCGCGACCGCGTTGGCGTTGGCGTCGAGGTCGGGCAGGGCCTGGTACTCGGAGACCCAGCAGCGGTAGATCTTGTAGGCGATCACCACCTGGCCGCTCTCGTTGCAGACCTCGAGGATCACGTCCTTGCGGAAGTCGCGCAGGCTGACCTCGGCGCCCAGGCCCGAGCCGTAGTTCCAGACCTTGTTGGCCCACTTCTCGAACTCGGTGTCGTGGGTGACGCCGCGTTCGAGCGTGATCGCCTCGTACTTGGTGCGCCCGGGCGACTTGCGGCCGGTCGAAGGGTCGCCGCCCTCGCGGTGCTCGACCACCTCGGTGCTGCGCTTGAGCGCCGAGCACTTGCTGATGCCCGCGACGTAGCGGCCGTCCCACTTGAGGCGGAATTTGAAGTTCTTGTAGGGGTCGAAGCGGCGGGTGTTGACCGAGAACTGGGCCATGAGGTGTCTCCGGTGCTCAGGCGGCGATCTCGCCGGCCATCTGCTGCAGCTTGATGACGACGAATTCCGCCGGTTTGAGAGGCGCGAAGCCGACGAAGATGTTGACGATGCCCAGGTTGATGTCGTTCTGGGTCGTGGTCTCGCGGTCGCACTTGACGAAGTAGGCTTCGCGCGGCGTGCGGCCCTGGAAGGCGCCCTGGCGGAACAGGTTCTGCATGAAGGCGCCGACGTTCAGGCGGATCTGCGCCCACAGCGGCTCGTCGTTGGGTTCGAACACCACCCACTGCGTGCCGCGGTACAGGCTCTCCTCGAGGAACAGCGCGGTGCGCCGCACCGCGAGGTACTTCCACTCGGAGGCCAGCGCGTCGGCGCCGCGCAGCGTGCGCGCGCCCCAGATCACGCGGCCGATGGTGGCGAACTCGCGCAGGCAGTTGATGCCCAGCGGGTTGAGCTGGCCGTTGTCGGCATCGTTCAGGCGCAGCGCCAGTTCGCTCGCGCCGTTGAGCGTGACCTCCAGGCCCGCGGCGGATTTCCAGACGCCGCGCGCGGCGTCGGTGCGTGCGATCGCGCCGGCCACCGCGCCGCAGGGCGCGTAGGACTCGATGCGGTTCTCGCGCAGCGGGTTGGGCGCGCGCAGGCGCGGGAAGTAGAAGGCGATGTTCTCGTCGCGCGTCAGCGTGTTGGCAAAGGTGATGGCCGCGGCGACGCTGTTGACCGCCGCGGGCGGATCGACCAGCAGCATCGCGCGCCGGCGGCGGCAGAAGGCGAGCGCGCCGCCGAGCTCGGCGGCCTCGACGTCGTCGCCCGGCGCGAAGGGCGGGATCACGAGCAGGTTGAACAGGTCGGCGCGGTCGAGCGCGAAGATGCCGCGGCGGTTGGCTTCGAGTCCCGCGGCGGTGATCTGCACCGCGGTCACCGGCGTGCCGTCGTTGCCGTTGGCGAGCGCTGTGGCGGGGGTGACCACGGGCCGGTTGTTGCCGCCGGCCGTGCCGCGCACGAGCGCGCTTTGTTCGAGCACGCGCACCGCGAAGCGCGGCGAGGCCGCGTCCATCGACAGGCCGAACCAGCGCTCGGTGACGTCGGCCGCGGCGTCGCGCAGCGCCAGGTTGAACAGCGGCGCGGCCAGCACGCCGCCGACGCCGTCGGAGTGGTCGATCGCCGCGGTGACGCCGTTGCCCCAGACGCCGGGGTTGGCGGCGGTGAGCGTGAGGTCGCCGATCGCCAGCGTGGCCGGTGCGGCCGCGCCGTTGGTCACGCGCACGATCAACGCGTCGGCGCCGCCGTTGTCGAAGTAGTGCGCGACCGCGAACGACATCGGGCAGTCGTTGGCGAGGCCGCCGAACACACGCGCGTACTCGGCGAAGCTCGACACGCGCGTCGGGCTGGCGGCCACGTCGGCGTCCACCGGCCCGCGCAGCGCGCGACCGACGAAGGCGGTGACCGAGGTCGCCACGCCGGTGATGGTGCGCACGCCGCTGGGCACCTCTTCGATGTAGACGCCGGGAAAGTTCAGGACTGCGGGCATCGTGATGTCCTCCGGGGCAGCGGCGCCAGGCACCGCGGGACGGCCGCGCTACCGGCCTTTCGAATAGAGCACCGTGCCGTCGGCCAGGGTGATGCGGCGCAGTACGCCCGCGTCCACCATCTCGGCCAGCACGCGGCCCACCAGCTCGGCCGACGCGGCCACGCCGCGCGCCTCGACCCACCAGCGCGCAACGCCCGCAGCGGAGTCGGCCGCCTGCGGGTGCTGGGCCAGGTACTTCTCGATCGCCCGGCGCACGGCGGGCGGCTCGGACGGGTCCACGGGGATTCCACTTCGGCATCGGACGGCGGTCGGGCCGTCGGTTCAGGTTGGTCTGAGCCAGTGCAAGCGCGATGCCAGGCCGTGTGCACAGCGAGAAGTGCTGCCGGCCGGGTCGAAGCGAACCCGGCCCGAACGCGCCGCCGACGTGGAGCCGGCGGGTGGGTCGCTCGTGACCCGGCCGGGGCGCGGGACACCCGCGCTTCAGCCTGGCGAATCGAGGCTCGCGGCTCCGTGCGCCAGGCCATGCTTTTTGAGCAGTTTGCCGAAGGCGCGCCGCTCCTTGCCGGCCAGGCGCGCGGCGCGCGTGACGCAGCCCTGGCCGAGTTCGAGCGCGCGGCTCAGGTAATCGCGCTCGAAGCGGTTCACCGCTTCGGCCTTGGCCGCGGCGAAGGATGCGAGGTCGCGCGCCGCGCCGTGCGTCGGCGGCGCGGCGTCGAGCGTGATCACCCCGTCCTCGGCCATCACGAATGCGCGGTGGACCCAGCTTTCCAGCTCGCGCACGTTGCCGGGCCAGCGTTGCGCGGCGAGCCAGCCCAGGGCGTCGGCCGCGAAGGCCTTGGGCGGCAGCCCGTACTGCGCTGCGAAGCGCGCGACGAAGTGCTGCGCCAGCAGCGCGATGTCGCCGCTGCGTTCGCGCAGCGGCGGCAGCACGAGGTGCATGATCTTCAGGCGGTAGAGCAGGTCGGCGCGGAACTCCCCGGCCGCGGCCAGAGCGTCGAGCGGCCGGTTGGCTGCGGCGATCACGCGCACGTCGGCGCGCTGCTCGCGCGGCGTGCCCACCGGGCGGTAGCGCTGGTCCTGCAGGAATCGCAGCAGCGTGACCTGCGCCTTGGCCGAAAGGGCATCGACCTCGTCGAGCAGCAGCGTGCCGCCGCGCGCCGCGGCCACCAGCCCGGCGCGCTTCTCGCGCGCGTCGGTGAAGGCGCCGCGCTCGTGGCCGAACAGCTCGGACTCGACCAGCGCGTCAGGGATCGCGCCGCAGTTGATCGGCACGAACGGACCGTCGCGGCGCGCGCCGCCGTAGTGGACCGCGCGCGCAGCAAGCTCCTTGCCGGTGCCGGTCTCGCCTTCGATCAGCACCGGCGCCTCGCAGCGGGACACCTGGCGCAGCACGTCGAGCATGGCCGCCAACGCGGCTGAGGTACCGACGAATGGACTCATGTGTCTTCCTTGACCGCAGGCTGGACGAGCACCTCCCTTGCAGTCGGGTCACTCGCATCTTGCGACGGCGCAGCAGACACTAAGGGTCACCCCTCTTGCCGTGAACCCCTAGTTCCATGGCAACGACGCATTCGGCAATCGATGCGCAGCCCTGCTCACGGTCGCTCATCGCCGCCGCGACTGCTGCTGACACTCCACCGATGGGCTACTCCGGTTGCGGAGAAGAAGAAGCAAGCTCAGAAGACGGTCTCACTGCCTCACTGCGACAGGCCACCGCCGACTGCTGTGCGCACAAGCGAACGAAGCACGGTGCGCTGAAGGCCCGCACGCAGGACATCGACGCTCACTCTCGCAAGCGCTTTGCCGACTGGCTCGACAAACCGAATCACTGCGATCACGCGCCGCACTGCGAGCAGGCCGCCACGGGGCCGTGATCGACGCGGTGCCCGCTCAGTGCTTATCGGCGATCGGCGCCCGCTGCAGGTACGACCCAGATCGCTGCAGGTGCTGGATGCGTCGTGAAGTGGTGGGCCCTGAAGGATTCGAACCTTCGACCAACGGATTAAGAGTCAGTTCCAACGGTGTCTCGGACCGTCTCAGGCTGTCCCATGCAAAACGCTGAAACCCGCATGAATGCTTGGTTTCCAGCCGATTTACCGTCCTGAACGGTCCGCGAAGGTACCATCCGAGCGACCACTCTATGGCGACCGGTATGGCGACCAGTTTGACCCATGACACCCCTTCTGCAGGCCGCGCCGATGTACGCGCGCTGACTGATCTGACCATCCGCAGCTTGAAGGATGGAGAGAGCCGGACCGACGGCGCACTGCCGGTCGGCAACGGCCGTCTGATCATCGCGTGCACGAAGGCCCGCGGGCAGCTTCGCCGCGTGTGGAGCTTCCGCTACCGCAAGGCCGATCTTCGCGGCGAGATCAAGATCGGTGAACACCCTGCGCTGTCGCTCGAGCAGGCGCGCAACGAGGCCCGCGCCCTGCTTGAACTGGTACGCCAGGGCACCGACCCCAAGGTGGCGCGCTTCGAGGCGCGCCAGACGGAGATCCAAGAGACCCGCCAGCGCGCAGCACTAGGAACCTTCGCTGCGTTGCTGGACAGCTATGTCCATCACCTGATACGCGGCGGCAAGGCATCCGCCCGTGAGGTCAAGGCGCTCTTCAAGCGACATGTCACCGACCCGTGGCCCTCCCTTGCGGCGCTTCCTGCCAACCGGATCACTTCGGAGATGATCCGCGACATTCTGGCCCGCTTGGTGCGCAAGGGAATCCGGCGACAGACCAACGTCCTGCGCTCGTACCTGCAAGCCGCGTTCACGCACGGCGCGCACTCGGACCTCGATCCTAGGCGCGCAGCCGTCGACGCTGCAGTTTTCAGGTTGGCGAGCAACCCCGTGACCTTGCTGCCTCGCATTCAAGAGTACGAGTCCACGCGTGATCGCGTGCTGACCGATGACGAGTTCCGCCTTCTCTGGCGTGGACTCGACCACGTGCGAACGGAGGTCAGGTTGACGATCCAGTGCGCGACGCTGCTGGGCGGCCAGCGGTTCAAACAACTGCTTCGAGCGACCTGGCGCGACTACGATGTTGCGACAGCCACCCTGCGGCTGTCAGATGGCAAGGGCAAGCGCTCTGCCGCCGTGCCGCACCTGCTGCCCGTGAGCAAGCGCGTCTCCGCCTTGCTGAGGCAGCTGCGCGCGATGAACGGCAATGGCGAGTTCATCTTCTCGACGACTGCGGGCAAGAAGGCCATCCACCACACCAGTCTGCCGGCTCACTTTGTGAGCATTGCTGCGGGCGCTGAAGCTCGAAGTCAAGACGCCGAAGATCCGTTCCAAGGTCGAGACATTCGACGGAGCATCGAGACTCGGTTGCAGTCCCTCGGAGTCAGTCGCGAGATCCGTGCCCAGTTGCTGTCGCACGGCCGCACGTCTGGCGTGCAGCAGAAGCACTACGAGCGTCACGACTACCTCAAGGAGAAAGCGGAGGCATTGAACAGCTTGGAAGCCCACCTGTCCAAGGTTCTCGAACCGAGAGCGCGACGAGGCGCCAAGGCGCGAACATCTCCCCAGCGTGCGGCTTCGCCGGAGAACGCACTCGCCGTCTGTTAATCCGTAGGTCCCTGGTTCGAGCCCAGGTCGGGGAGCCAAGAAAATCAAGGGGTTAGCGATGCAAGTCGCTAACCCCTTGTCCCTTCTAGGCACCCGTGTCCTGCGCGTGTCCTGAATCGCACGCGTTTGGCGACGTGTAGCGCCGCGACCACGCGGAAGTCACTTGGGCCACGTGGCAACCCTCGCCTAGCCCCCAAGAGGGGCAGCGTCCAATGCCCGCTCTTGGCGGCGTCGACGAGAGGTGTGGCGGCCAGTTTCACGGCGCTCGGTGCAACGCACCAACTGAAGGCGAGGTTCGCCCCGCAATATTTCCCAATTTGGGTGTGTTACAGTACACCCAAAGTGGGAAATCACATGCTCCTCTACGGCTACCCCATCCTCGACGACTTCGCCACCAGGCACTCGAAGTGCTGCGGTCCACTGGCCGCTTGGCGAGTCGAAGTTGAAGACGCAGTCTGGACCAGCTTTGCTGAGCTCCAACGGAGATACGTCACTGCCGCGTCCAACGACGGCGGCGGCGTGGTCTTCAACATCGTCCCAGACCTCTGCCTTGTCGCGACGAAGGTGAACTTCGTCAGGGGCATCGTTGTTGTCGAGAGCGCATGGGCCAAGCGCCAATCGCTCAGACACGCCCCGCGCAAAGCAGCCTGAAAGAACTACCGAGGCCCCCCCATGACACAACGCGTACGCATCGTTCGAACTCGAGAAGACTACGACGCCGCCCGCCAAAGATTAGCCGACCTTGCGGCGGCCGACCTGAAACCCGGTTCTGACGAAGAGGAAGAGTTCGAATTGCTGCGTCTGGTCGTTGGTGACTACGACCGCAAGTACGCCAAGCAATGGCCGCTTGACCCTATCGAGGCCATCACTTTCCGGATGGACCAGCAACGCCTGACCAAGAAAGACCTCGAGCCGTTTATCGGCTCACCATCGCGCGTATCTGAGGTGCTTGCCGGCAAGCGCAACCTGACCGTCTCGATGATGCGTCGCCTTCACAGTGGCCTGGGCATCCCAGCTCGTTCGCTCATCGGCGACGACGACCTCGGTGAATCCGTGGGCGATGAAGACGTGCAGTACGATTTCGCGAAGTTCCCGCTCGTCGAAATGCTGGCTCGCGGGATGTTCCCGGGAATTGCCGGTGGGCTGACCGAACTCAAGAAGCGCGCCGAGGAACTGATTGCCCCGCTGCTGCGAGGCACCGCAGGCGGCGCGCACTCCCCAGCCCTGCTGCGGGCGCCGATGCATCAAAGCGGTTCACGCACGATGGACGAGTACGCCTTGCTTGTCTGGCGCGTTCGCGTTGTTGCGAAGGCCCAGAAGAAACCGCCGCGTGCGACGTACAAGGAAGGCGTCATCACCCCGAAGTGGTTGAGAGACCTCGCCAAGTTGTCGAGCTTCGATGAAGGCCCGCGTCTCGCGCAGGAGTACCTGAGCCGGAGCGGTGTCTGCCTCGTGGTCGAAGAGCACTTCAAGAAAACATACCTCGACGGCGCGGCGATGCTCTGCGCGAACTTCCCCATCGTCGCACTGACCCTGCGTCACGACCGCATTGACAACTTCTGGTTCGCCTTGATTCACGAATGCATCCACGTCGCCAAGCACTTGCGCCTGGACAGGTTGTTCATCGCTGACAACCTCGAGGACAAGTCGCGGAAGGGACGGAAGGAAGAAGATGAAGCCGACGAGGGTGCGCGGGATGCGTTGATTCCGCGCGATGCGTGGGCTACTGCTGCCGTTCGAAAGACTCATGCGCAACACGACGCCATCGCCCTCGCGCAGCAACTCGGAATTCATCCCGCCGTGGTTGCCGGTCGCCTTCGCTGGGAAACGGAGAACTGGCGTTTGTTGTCAGGCCTCGTGACCAGCGACACCGTCAAGCATCACTTCGAGGACCAACTGAACTGAATCCCTTCAGGCTTCAACCCTACGACAAAGGAAAAGCATGATCCACAAATAGAAAGCGGCCGAATACCGAAGTACCCGACCGCCTAGGACTCACTGCATGACAGATCGCCCCGGTTAGCGCCCGCGATTGTCTTCATCGAGTTCCTAGCTGTCAAGGTGCGTTCGAGCCGGCACAGGCCGCCGGCGGTGACCTCTTTACTTCATAGGAACGAAGATGACTACTGTCATTGCTTCGGACGACAAGCTCGTCCATCACGATACCTTGGTCCTCCGCGTCCGCTACATCGCGGCGCGCAAGCCCTACGTCGACCCAAAAGCGGCGGCGGGCGAAACCCTCGCCGAACTGAAGCCAAAGGTGCTGAAGCACTTCGGGCTGGTGGAAGGCGATGTCGAAGGCGGTCGGAAGGTGTATGTCTTCTCCGCCCACAACGTTATCCAAACCGACCTGACGGCGACCCTCGGCAGCCTCGCGCATCACAAGAACGAGCTGGAGATGGACTTGCTCGAACAGTTCATCCAAGGCTGAGGCGATGGCAACCGACTTCGAGTTGGCGCTCTTCGAGCAACAACTGCCTGAAGTCCTCGAGTTGCCTGCGGCGAACCGTTGGACCCTCGAGAGGGACAGCTCTGTCTCTCTCGGGGTCTTTTTGACGCTGCATCCGCGCAGTCATCCCGAGGAGCGCTTCAAGGCCAGGTTGCGCTGGACCGACTTCTTCAAACCACCCTCGCTGAAGTTCATCGACATCAGCACGGGGTCAGAGACCAACCCGGCGGCGTGGCCCAAGTGCTTCGGCTTTCGCCCCTCAAGCCTGGATGCGTGCCTTCCCTGGACCGCCGAGGGACACGCACTTCACCCCGAGTGGGCGAACTCTGCCGCCAATGCTTATCCAAAGGTTGACGCGCCGTTGCAGTTCGCTTTGCTCAACGTTCAAGCCTCTCTCGACAACAGCTACTCCGGAAGGGGACCCTGATGACACAACCAACTTGGACTTTGCCGAAGGACCTGCTGAGCGCATCGGTCCGGGTCATGCGCCCACAGGGCGCGCTCGGCAACGAAGGACTCGGCCTTTGGTTCGGCACCGCCGACGGCGACGACGTGTCGGTGACGCACCTTGTCGAGCTTCATGGCCGCGGATTCACAAGCGCGCCACTTCAGCTACGCTTGTCGTGGCGCGCGATGTCGACCCTTACCAATCTCGCCGCCGAGCTGGACGTCTACCTGGTGGGTCAAATCCACAGCCATCCGGGTCAAATGCTTGACCTGTCTGAAGTGGACAAAGAGTTCGGAATCCGATGCCAGGACTACCTGTCACTCGTTTGCCCGCACTATGCCCAATGCGACATCAAGACAGTCGACGAGTGCGGTGTTCACGTCTTCGAGGCTGGCTACTACCGGCGCCTCGCCCGACATGAAGTGGCGGTGCGAATCAAGACGTCGAACTCGATGGTTGAGCGACTACGCGTCGAGGTGCCCGCATGACCCACCCAAACCCGCACATGGCGGCGGCATCTAGCCGCCCGTTGGGAGTCGCGCAGTCGTTGGTTGGCAAGGCCCTCGACGCGCAGACCGTGTTCTCGCGCCCAGTCATCCTCACCGGTGAGCAAGCCACGCTGATCAGCAAGAACGGCCGATGGTGCTTGCTCGACTGCCTTCAACTGCTCCCACGCGTGGTCGGGCCGCTCACAGTTGTCTTGCCCGCCGGTATCGGCGAGCTCGAGGCCGAAGTTCGCGCAATTGCCGCGCGCGTATGGACCAGGGGTTCGGTCACCGTGCTCACGGCCGGTGCGCCCCTCGACATGCGCCACGCGGTCGCGGTGCTGAACATTGGCCACCAGGTGCGCCCCGACCTCCCTTGGACTGCAATCAATTCCGATGGCTGGCTCGCGCGCTGCTCTTCGTCGGAGACGCCCTTGCCAGCTAGCTGTGACCAGGCGAACCCCATCGCCGCGTTGATGGCCGCCTCCCTTGGCGTCACGGAAGTTTTCAAGCGCGTCTGCGGAGTGCCGCCGGATGTGGCGCCGCCATGCGAGTTCGTCGAGTTCTCCCTGTTTGAACTCAGCACGTCACCAACTGGCCCGGGGCCCGAACTCCCAGAGACTATCCACCTGCCGGACACGGTACTGATTGGCGGCGGCGCCATAGGCAATGGGCTTGTTCTTCTGCTGTCGCAGCTCTCGCTTCGGGGTCGGCTTCACATCATCGACAAGCAGGCGTTCGGCGACGAGAACCTCGGCACGTGCTCCCTCCTCGACGACCTCGTCTGGCTCACGCTACCGAAGGCCGTACAGCTGGCAACTTGGCTCGACGAGCGCAGCGGCCTCGTGGCGACAGGTGAGCAGGTGCTTGTTGAAGATGCACGAGCAGGCGCGTTCGTCAAGGGCATGGCCGTGGACCTGGTCCTCAACGGCCTCGACGACGTGCAGGCGAGGCACGACGCTCAGTTGATGTGGCCGTCAACCATGGTCGATGGCGGCATCAACGCCGTGGGCGCGGCAGTCGTCACCCACCGCCTTGACCAGCCGCAAGGCGCTTGCCTTCGCTGCACATTCCAGCTGCCGAAGGTAGATGGACGCGTGGCGCAAACTAAGGCCACAGGGCTGAGCTTTGAGTCTCTAGGAGGCGACCACGGGCGCTTGCTAACCGCAGCAGACGTCGAGGCAGCCGACGAAGAGCACAAGCCGTGGCTGCGACAGCAACTTCAGAAGGGCAGGACCGTTTGCTCGACTATCGCCGAGGGCCAGGCTCGCGCAGCTCTTGGAGTCAACCTGGCCGCGGACTTCAAGCCCTCGGTGCCCTTCGTAGCTACGGCATCGGCAGCGCTTGTGGTCGCACAGGCCTTGCGGTCCCTGCTGTACCCGCAAGACCGCTACGTTCAGCTCTTTCAGATGGCGAACCTGTTCCTCGGCCCGCATGCAAGCGCAGGCGTGCTCACACCCACCTGTGCCCGGTGCGAGTGCACCACGCACCGAAGCGTCATTCTTCGCGTCGCCGAAGCTCGGGCTAAGGCGACGAGAGCAACAGCACAAGCGATGGTCCGAGATCCAGATGCACATGTGGGCACGCCGCAAACTCTAGACTGACTACCATGAGCCGCCCGCTAGTCCTCGCCAAGAACTTCCGTTCATTTGCCGATCTCGCAGCCGCCTACGACGAAGGTGTGGACTACCGAATAACTCGCATACCGCGAGCTGGCTCCACTGTTGGCATCGTCGCACCCCACGGCGGTAGCATAGAAGCCCATACTTCGAACATCGCGACAGCTATCGCCGGTGCAGAGTTCTCGCTCTATC
>CADEEN010000074.1 GCA_902826345.1 uncultured Burkholderiales bacterium
GCCTGGCTCTCGACCATCTCGACGAGGATTTCCACCGCGGCCTGGAAGCGCCCCGGCACGCCCGACGTGGCCGATTTGGCGGCGCGCCAGAGCAGGAAGCAGCCGACGACGCCGAGCAGCACGGCCCAGAACATCGAGTCGTAGTTGATCACCGAGAAATCGACGACCGCCTTCTGCTTGGTGTTTTGCAGGTGGGTCAGGTGGTGAATGATGTATTCACCGGCGGTGGGAGCGTGTCCTTCGGCAGCCATGTCTTGTTCGTGACCCGTCGTTCTTCGTCGTCGTTTCTCACACCCGGCGGCGCCATGCCAGCGCCACCCAGTACACCTTGATGCAGACCACCAGCCCCGCCAGCAACGCCGGCCAGACGAGGGGCTGCACGATTCGCGATGCCACCATCAGCAGCGCGATCGAGACACCCATTTTCACCATCAACCAGAACATGAAGCTGACGGCGCTGCCGACAGGCGACATGCTGGTCAGCGGGCTGGTCATGCCGCGCGCCATCAACGCGCCCGGCACCACCACCACGCCGGCGCCGTACAGCGCCGACCAGAACACTTCCATCCGGCCGGTGATGAAGCCTGCAATCAGCGCCACCCCCAAGCCGACCACGATCTGCACCGCGATCACCCGCCACGGGTTCACCGCATGCGGGTCTTTTGCCGCCAATTCGCGGGCTTGATCCCGCGTCAGAGGCTTGAACGGAACTTCGCCGCCGTCATCTGTGTCTTCGTCTTTCCACGCGTTCACGGATGCATCCAGCAAAGCCGCGGGATTATAGGGGGGACGAGCCCACCCCCGAAGCGGCTGCGTCGCTTCCCCCTCAAGGGGGCACCGCCGGTGGATCGGCAAAGCCGGATCCGCGGCGGTTGCATGGAAAAACCCGCGTCTTTTGCATCAAGCCTAGGATCAGCGCATGACGCAACCCAGTTTCTGGCAGCAGCTCAAGGCGCGCATCCACAGCGAGCTGCCCAAACGCGAGCAACTGGCCGAGCACCGCTGGCTGGCGCCGATTGCGCACCGGCTGACCGAGCACGGGCTGTGGCACGCCAAGACCGAATCGGTGGCGCGTGGCGTGGCGATTGGTCTGTTCTGGGCGTTCTTGCTGCCGGTCGCGCAAATCCTGGTGGCCGCGGCGCACAGCGTCTGGTGGCGCGCCAACATTCCAGTGGCGGCCGGCGTCACGCTCATCACCAACCCGTTCACGATCGGCGGCTGGTTGTGGCTGGCGTACCAAGTGGGCTCTGTGTTCATCGCGCCCGACGCCGCCGCGCCTGCGGCCGAAGGCTGGCTCGGCACGCTGCAGGCGCTCGGCTGGCCGACGGTGCTCGGCATGGTGTTGTTTGCCGTGTGCGGCGCTGCGGCAGGCTACTTCGGCGTCAAGCTGTTCTCGCGCGCCAGTCTGGCGTGGCGGATACGCCGGCGTGCGCTGCGTCAACGCACGGCGCGCGCCGTGTGACACAGTGCGGACCATGGTGAAGCTCTCGCTCTTTTTTGCACTCGCGGCGCTGTGGAGCCTCGCAGCGCAGGCGCAAACCGTGGCGCCGGGGGCCGTCGTCAAGACCGACGAAGTGCGCGCCGAGCTGGTGGCGCACGCACCCGAAGGTGTCGCGGCCGGCAAGCCGGTGTGGCTCGGACTCGTCATCGAGCACGCGCCGCATTGGCACACCTATTGGAAAAACCCGGGCGACTCAGGGCTGCCCACCACGTTGACGTGGCAGCTGCCGGCCGGCGTTGCGGCTGGCGAGATCGCCTGGCCGACGCCGTCGCGCTTGCCGATCGGACCGCTCGTCAACTACGGCTTCGAGGGTAAGCTGCTGTTACCGGTGCCAGTGACGGTGGCGCGTGATTTCAAGGGCGAGTCTCTCGATATCAAGCTGTCCGCGCAGTGGCTGGTGTGCAAGGACGTGTGCATCCCGCAGCAAGGTGAGTTCGCGCTGCGCGTGCCGGCCAAGGCGACGACGGCGGCGCACGGCGCGTCGTTCAACGCCGCGTGGGCGGCGCAGCCGAAAGACGCGGCCGAGGCGAAGGTCAGCGCCGAGTTGGTGGATGACGCGAGGGCCTTGCGCGTCGCCATCAGCGGCCTGCCGACTGCCGTGCAAGGCAGGGCGCTGGCCTTCTTTGCCGAAACGGCTGGCGTCATCGACCACGCCGCCAAGATCAAAGGCGCCTGGGACGGCACGACGTGGCGCGCCGACGTGCCGATCTCGGCGCAGCGCTTCGAGAGCCCGGCACAGATGCATGCGGTGCTGACGACGCCCGGTCAGGCGGCCGGTACGCGCGTGGCCATGAAGATCACCGGCGCGTGGCCGGCGCTGACGCCGCCCGCACCGTTGGCGGAGGTATCGACACCGGCAGCCGCTGTCGCGCCGCCGCCACCCGACTTCGGTTTCGCTGCCGCGCTCTTGTTCGCCTTCATCGGCGGCGCGCTGCTGAACCTGATGCCTTGCGTGTTCCCGATCTTGTCGCTGAAGGTGCTCGGCTTCGCTGGCCATGCGCACAGCCGGCGTGCGCTGGTCGGCGGCGGCTTGGCCTACACCGCCGGCGTCGTGCTGTCCTTCGTGGCGCTGGCCGGCTTGCTGCTGTTGCTGCGCGCCGGTGGCGAGCAGATCGGCTGGGGCTTCCAGCTGCAGTCGCCGGGGTTCGTTGCCGCGCTGGCCGTGCTGTTCACGATCATTGCGCTCAACCTCGCTGGCCTGTTCGAGTTCGGCACCGTGCTGCCGAGCGGGCTGGCCTCGGCGCGCTTGCGCCATCCGCTGGCCGACAGCTTCCTCACCGGCGTGCTGGCCGTCGCCGTCGCATCGCCGTGCACCGCGCCCTTCATGGGCGCAGCGTTGGGCTTCGCGTTCACGCTGCCGGCCGCGCAATCGCTGCTGCTGTTTGCCGTGCTCG
This sequence comes from uncultured Burkholderiales bacterium, assembly GCA_902826345.1. Classification (GTDB taxonomy): domain Bacteria; phylum Pseudomonadota; class Gammaproteobacteria; order Burkholderiales; family Burkholderiaceae_C; genus CADEEN01. Next base: position 2,896 of record CADEEN010000074.1, read on the forward strand.
GCCTGGGCATGGCGCTGCCGTACCTCGTCATGAGCGCCTGGCCCGCGGTCGCGCGCGCGATGCCCAAGCCGGGCGTGTGGATGGTCACCTTCAAGACGGCGATGGCCTTCCCGATGTTGGCCACCGTCGTCTGGCTGGTGTGGGTGCTCGGCCAGCAGACCAGCATCGATGGCGCCGCGGCGCTGCTCGCCGTGCTGGTGGCGCTGGCCTTTGCGCTCTGGGCCTGGGGCCGCGTCGACAGCACGCGGGTCGCGCGCGCCGCCTGGAGCACGGTGGGCGTCGCCTTGCTCGGCCTGTCGATCGCGTGGGCGCTGCCGACCTGGCGCGAAGCGCAGGCGGCGCCCACCACCGCAGCGAGCGGCGACCGCTGGCAGCCGTGGAGCCCCGAGCGCGTGGCGGCGCTCCACGCCGAAGGTCGCACCGTGTTCGTCGATTTCACCGCCGCCTGGTGCGTGACCTGCCAGGTCAACAAGCGCTCGACCCTGAACGATGCAGGGTTGATGGCCGACATGGACACTGCGCGCGTGGCGCTGCTGCGGGCCGACTGGACGCGGCGCGACGCGACCATCAGCAACGAGCTGTCACGCCTGGGACGCAACGGCGTGCCGGTGTATGCGATCTACAAGCCCGGGCAAGCGCAGCCGACGCTGTTGCCCGAGCTGCTCAGTGTTTCAACCGTGCGCGACGCGCTGGCGTTGCGAGCCAAGGAGTCACCGCAATGAAGTTCATGTTGTCCGCTTTGATGCTCGCCGCCGCGCCGGCCTTCGCCGCCACCGCCGTGGTCGGCCAACCCGCTCCGGCGTTCAGCGTCACCGACGTCAGCGGCAAGGCCGTTTCGCTCGCCGACTTCAAGGGCAAGACCGTCGTGCTCGAATGGGTCAACCCCGGTTGCCCGTATGTGCGCAAGCATTACGACAGCGCGAACATGCAGGCGACACAGAAGGGTGCGGTCGACAAGGGCGTGGTCTGGCTCGCCGTCAATTCCACCCACAGCGGCGCCGGCGACTACAAGAAGCCGGCCGACATGGCGGCGTGGATGCAGCAGCAGAAGGCGGCCGCCACACACACGCTGATGGACAGCGACGGCAAGGTCGGCCGCGCCTACGGTGCACGGACGACGCCACACATGTACGTGATCGACACCAAAGGCACGCTGGCATATGCCGGTGGCATCGACGACAAGGCCACCGCCAACCCGGCCGATGTGAAGACGGCGAAGAACCACGTCAACGCGGCGCTCGGCGATGTGCTCGCCGGCAAGCCGGTGGCACAGGCGACGACGCGGCCGTATGGTTGTTCGGTGAAGTACTCGGACGGCTGACACCAAGCGCGGTTCGCCCTGAGGTATCGAAGGGCATGCGAGAAGACCGTTCGTCCTGAGCGAACGGGAGATCAGGGCAAGCGTTGGTACTGCTCGGCCAACGCCTCGAACGCCGCCCGCGACGCCGCAGCATCGAAGCCCGCACCGAGTTCCTCGGCCAGGATCGCCGCCACCGCACCCGCCTGACGCTGCGCCTCGGCGGCATCGAGAAACAACAAGCGGCAACGGCGCGCGAGCACGTCTTCGACGCTCTGCGCCATCTCGTGGCGCACGGCGAAGCGCACCATCGCTTCGCTCAAACCACCCTCACTATCGCGCCACAACCAGCGCTCGGCGCCGGGCAAGGCCCGCAGCACATCGACCTCGCTGCCGTAGCCCTGCTCGCCGGGCGGCGCGGTCATCGACGTGTGCGCCGTCGCCAGCGCACCGACCAGCGGCAGGTTCACCGTGACGCCGCCGGTGCGGCGCGGCAGTAGCTGGCGATCGAAGCAGCGCTCGAGCACGTCTTCGGCCATCGCGCGGTAGGTCGTCCACTTGCCGCCCGTCACGGTGACCAGCCCCGAGCGGCCGACGAGCACGGTGTGCTCTCTCGATAGCTGCTTCGTGTTGTCGCCATCGTCACCACCTGGCTTGACGAGAGGCCGCAGCCCGACCCAGACCGAGCGCACGTCGGGCCGCGTCGGCGCCTTGGACAAGTACCGCGCCGACTCGCGCAGGATGAACGCCACCTCGTCCTTGAACGGCGTGGGCTCGCGCACGATGTCGTCGCGCGGCGTGTCCGTCGTGCCGAGAATCGTCTTGCCGAGCCACGGCACCGCGAACAGCACGCGGCCGTCTTCGGTCTTCGGCACCAGCAGCGCGTGCGTGCCGGGCAGGAACGAGCGATCGACGACGAGGTGCACGCCCTGGCTCGGCGCGACGATGCCCGGCTTCTTCGGCGCATCGTCGTCGCGGTCCATGTCGCGGATGTCGTCGACCCAGACGCCGGTGGCATTGACGATGCACTTGGCGGCGATGCGCAGCTCGGCGCCGCAGATCGCGTCACGCGCGTTGACGCCAACCACCTTGCCGCCCTCGCGCACGAGCGCTGTCACCGGGCAATGGTTGAGCACGACCGCACCCTTGGCGGCCGCGGTGCGCGCGAGTGCGACCGCCAGCCGCGCATCGTCGAACTGCCCGTCCCAGTACTTCACGCCGCCCGACAGCCCGCGCATCTGCACCGTAGGCAGCAGCTCGCGCGTGCGCGCCGCCGACAGGAACTCGGTGTCGCCCAAACCGCGCGAGCCGGCCAGCGCGTCGTACATCTTCAGGCCGACGCCGTAGAACGGCGCTTCCCACAGCTTGTACGTCGGCATGACGAAGGCCAGCGGCTGCGCCAGATGCGGCGCGTTGCGCAGCAAGGTCGCGCGCTCGTGCAGCGCCTCGCGCACCAGCGACACGTTGCCCTGCGCGAGATAGCGCACGCCACCGTGCACGAGTTTCGTCGCGCGCGAGCTCGTGCCCTTCGCAAAATCTTCTGCTTCAAGCAGCACGACGGAAAAGCCGCGCGCCGCGGCGTCGAGCGCCACGCCGCAGCCGGTGGCGCCGCCGCCGATGACGGCGAGGTCGAAGGTGTCTCCAGTGCGCAATCGCGCCAAGAGTTCATCGCGCGACAGCATCAAAGCGTTCTCTACCGCTTGCGCAACTGCATTAGGCCCGCCAAGGTCAGCGCGACGGCAATCACCATCCATACCGCAATCTCGGTTGAACGAATGCTGACGCTCAGTGCCGAAGCCGTCGCCCTTACGACGCTACATACAAGTCTTCCGCCGGAATCGCAGCTCGCCTTCGCGGCAACCGCCGAAGCCAAGGCGAGAGAGCTGGCTACAGCACTCAACCCAAAACTCACCGTCGCCTTGTCACGCCAGGAAAGCAGCACTTTCCAACGATCTGGAGCCGGCTGTCCGCGCCACAACTTCATCGCCATTCCTCAGGTCACGACCGACTGCTGCGCGATGCCGCCATCCACCAGCACATGTTGCCCCGTCATGCCGTCGGAGTCATCCGCCGCGAGGAACAGCGTCGCGCGCGCGACGTGGCCGGCGTCGAGACGGATCTTCAGGCACTGTGCGTCGAGGAACTCCTTGTCCGCCGACGCATCGCGGTGCAGCGAGGTCTGACGATCAGTGACGATCGCGCCGGGCACCAGCGCATTGACGCGGATGTTGCGTGCCCCGAGTTCGCGCGCCAGCGTGCGCGTCAGGCCGAGGATGCCGGCCTTGGCCGTGGTGTAGCCGACGAGGTTCGGCCGGCCGCGCATCCAGCTCACCGAGCCCATGTTGATCACGCTGCCGCCGCCGGCCTTCTCCATGCCCGGCGCTGTGGCCTGGATGGCGAAGAAGTAGTGCTTCAGGTTGAGCGCGATGCGCTCGTCCCAGAAGTCGCTCGTCACGTCTTCCATCTTGTGACGGTCATCGCGGCCTGCGTTGTTGATCAGCACGCGGATCGGCCCGACCTCGTCGGCCACGCGCGACAGCAGCGATTGATACGCCGCCACGTCGCGCACGTCACAGGCGCCGTACCACGGTGCCCCATCGCCCGCAGCGACGAGCTCGTCGATCAGCGGTTTTCCGCCGTCAGGCTTCGTTCCGCAGAACGCGACCTTCGAGCCTTGCGCCGCAAACGCACGCACGAGTTCGGCGCCGATGCCGGAACTGCCGCCGGAAACGAAGACCACGCGATCCTTCAACGAGGCATAGCGGGTGTAGGCCATGCTCGTGTCACAGCCTCGCGAAGTTCGCCGGCAAGCCCGCCACTTCGACGCGCAGTTGCAGCACACACCCTGCCAGCGGCTCGCGCGCCAGTTCTTCTGCGGGACGCTTCTCGCGCGCCGACGTGACATACAGCGTCTTCAGATCGGCGCCCCCGAAGCACGGCATCGTCGGGCAGCGCACCGGCAGCTTGATCTCCTGCACCAACGTGCCGTCGGGCGCAAAGCGCAGCAGGCGCGCGCCTTCGAACATCGCGCACCAGTAATGGCTTTCGACGTCCATCGCCGCGCCGTCGGGGCGGCCGCCGTACGTGGCGAGGTCTTGATCCGCCGTCTTGAAAGGGAACTGCGCGAAGACGCGCTTGTTGGAGATCGCGCCGCCGGCGCGCTCGAAGTCGAACGCGTAGACCGTGTGCGCCTTGGTGTCGGCCCAGTACATCGTGCGCGCGTCGGGGCTCCAGGCCAGGCCGTTGCTGACGGTGACCTGGTCGGCCATTTTTTCGAGCTTGCCGCCGGCGTAGCGGTACAGCGCCGCGTTCGGCGGTTTGCGCGGCTCGTAGATCGTGCCGACCCAGAAGCGGCCCTGCGCGTCGGCCTTGCCATCGTTGAAGCGTTCGGTCTTCGCGTCGTACGGCGCGGCCATCAGCGGCTTTGCTTTGCCGGTCGCCGCATCGAAGTGCACGAGGCCGCTGCGCAACGCCAGCAACAGGCCGCCTTCCATCAGCGGCGCGCAGCAGGCGACGTCGGTATCGAACGGCCAGACCTCGTGTTCGCCCGTTGTCGGGTCGAAGCGGTTCAGCGCGTGGCCTGGGATGTCGCACCAGTACAGCACCTGCTCGCTCGGGTGCCACAGCGGCGACTCACCGAGCACGCTCGGTGGCACGCCGGGCAAAGAACTGATCGCGCTCAAGCAGCCGCCACCTCGATCTTCATCCACGCGTCCATCGACTCCGCCGCACCGAGCGAGATGAGACCGTGCGCCGCCGGGTCGGCCATGTGGATCGCGTTGCTGACGTGGCTCACCGGCTCGACGCAGAAGTAGTCGCTGTCCGGCGGCGTGTAGACGACGAGATACGGCAGCGACGACGTGAGCGACACCGACAGCGCTTCATCGCGCACGCGCGCTGCGCCTTGCCAGCCGTCGAAGCAGTGGTCGTAGTTCAGGTGACGCACTTCGCCGTCGATGCCGTTCTGCGCCACGCGGCGCGTCGGCAGGTGCGTCGAAGGATCGGACTCCCAGCGGCCGCTGCATTCCACGTGCAATCGGCTGCGGCTGCGCTTGGGGAAATACGGATGCCATCCCAGCCCCACCGGCTGCGTGCGCGCGTCGATGTTGGTGAAGTGCAGGCGCACCGTCAGCGCGTCGTCGCTGAGCTCGAAGCGCTGCATGACGTCGAAGGTGAAGGGCCAGTGCGCGTCGCTGCGCTGCGTGAACATCAGCTCGGCGCTATCGGCATCGTGTTGCGTCACGCGCCACGGCTGCGTCCAGGCGCTGCCGTGCAGCGAGTGCGGATAGTCGTCGCCGAAGTTGGCCACCGTCGTGTGCTCGCGGCCGAGCCAGCGAAAGCGCTTGTAGCCCAGGCGGTTGGAGTACGGCGCGAGCGGGAAGCAGCCCGACTTGCGCGGCGCCGCCAGCGCCGCCGGCTCGGTGCTGCGCAGCACCGGCATCTCGCCGTGCCACAAGCCGGCGATCGAGCCGCCGAGGTCGGGGCGCAGCGCCAGGCGCAACTTGCCGGCGCGCAGTTCCAACGGATCGTTTTGATTCATGCGATGCCCTGTGCAGATGCCGACGACGGATGCATCCTAACTACCCTGTTCACCAACCCACCGGCAACACTTCCGACAGCGCGACGACGCGCCCTTCGTCGATGCTCTTGTGCGCGGCCAGGCCGGTGGCGACGGCGCGCAGGCCTTCTTCGAGACCGATCTCCGCCGGCAATCCCTGCCGCACCGCGTGCGCAAACTTCTGGTGCTCGACATAGCTGGCGCCGAAATGCTGGCCGAGGTATTTGATGTTGGTGTCGCGGATCTGGCGCACCGCCACGCCCTTGGCCGTGCCCGACGGCTGGCCCCAGACCTCGCGCCGGCCCCAATCCTCGCGCCGGCCGTAGCGCAGCACGCCCGACGGCAGCAGCGATTCGAGCTTGCCCTCGCTGCCGACGATCGTCACGTGCTCGTTGTCGATCGAGTTCTCGGCGAACATGCACAGATCGAGGCTGGCGCGCGCGCCGCTGCCGTACTCGACGATGACGTAGGCGCTGTCGAGCAAGTCGGGCGTTTTTCCGTTGTACTTCTCGTCGAGGTGATTCACACGCTGCCCACCCGACGCGAACACGCGCAGCGGTTGCTCCTTCAGGATGAAGTCCATCAGGTTGAAGTAGTGGCAGCACTTCTCGACCAGCGTGCCGCCCGTGTTGGCGGAGAAGCGGTTCCAGTCGCCGACCTTCGGATAGAACGGCTCGCGGTGTTCGCGGATCGCCACCTGATGCAGCCTGCCGACGCCGCCGTCGTGCGCGATGCGGATCATCTCGGCCACGGGCGGCATGTAGCGGTACTCCTGCGCCACCCAGGTGATGGCGCGACGCGGCTTCGCGCGCTCGATCAGCTCCAAACCGTCTTCGATGCGCGTCACCAGCGGCTTCTCGCACAGGATCGACAGATCGGTGGCGAGCGCGTCGCGCATCACCTGCACGTGGGTGAAGTTGGGGCTCGCGATGACCAGCGCATCGCAGGCGCCGCTGGTCAGCAACTCGCTGTGGTGCTCGAACAGGTGCGGCGCGGGGCCGTCGATCAGCGCCGCGGCCTGTGTGCGGCTGCCGGCGTCGGGATCGGCGATGGCAGTGACCACGCCGCCACCCAGCGCGCGGATGTTCTCGATGTGCTCGCGGCCCATGCTGCTGCAACCGACGATGCCGTAGCGGATCGTCTCCATCAGTAGCCGCCCGATCTCGTTTGCGTGCCTCCCGACAGCGTGTGCACGTGCGTCTCGCCGTCGGGCGTGGTCAAGGCCTTCACCGCCGCCTGCGCGCCGCGCATCAACAGGCCGAGATCGCTGCCGATGGCCACGTAGTCGAAGCCCATCGCGCGGTACTGGACAACGAGCTCCGGCGTGCCGCCGACGGTGCCCACCGGCATGCCGATGGCGTTGCAGCGCCGCGCCGCATCGGCCATTACGTTCATCACGTCGGGGTGCGTGGTGTTGCCGGCATGGCCGAGCGCGGCCGACAAGTCGCCCGGGCCCATGAACAGCGAGTCGACGCCGGGCACGGCGGCGATCGCTTCGAGTTGCGTCACCGCGGCCGGCGTTTCGAGCTGCAGCACCGCGCCGACCGTCTTGTTGGCGGACTTCGCGTAGTCGGGCGTGGTGCCGAACTTCGAGCCGCGGCTCATGCCGGCCAGGCCGCGGATGCCTTCGGGCGGATAGCGCGTGGCAGCCACCGCGCGCCGCGCTTCATCGGCGTTCTGCACGAAGGGAATGAGCAGCGTCTGCGCGCCAGCGTCGAGCACGCGCTTGACGGTCACCGCATCGTTCCACGGCACGCGCACGATCGGCACCATCTTCGTGTTGCCGGCGGCTTGCAGCAGGTGGATGACTTCCATCATGTCCAGCGGCGTGTGCTCCATGTCGATCACGCCCCACTGGAAGCCGGCGTGGCCCATGGCCTCGGTGACGAGCGGGCTGGCCGCCATGATCCAGGTGCCCAGGGGCGCCTGCGCGCCGGCGGACTTGAGCAGTTGACGCAATGGGTTCATCGGCTTGTCCTCGGTGTCAGTAGATGACCGGCTCGGGCGTCGTGTCGGTGCCTTGCAGGAAATCGAAATCACAGCCCTCGTGGGCCTGCGTCACATGCGCACGGTACAGCTTGACGAAGCCGCGCGCCACCGACTCGGGCGCCGGCTGCCACGCGGCGCGGCGGCGGACGAGTTCGTCGTCGGCGACGTCCAGGTGCAGGCGACGCGCGGCCACGTCGAGCTCGATCCAGTCGCCCGTGCGCACCAGCGCCAGCGGCCCGCCGACCGCGGCTTCGGGGCTGATGTGCAGCACGCAGCTGCCGTAGTGCGTGCCGCTCATGCGCGCGTCGGACAGGCGCACCATGTCGCGCACGCCGGCATCGAGCAGCTTCTTCGGGATCGGCAGGCCGCCCCACTCGGGCATGCCGGGCGCGCCGACGGGGCCGGCGTTGCGCAGCACGAGCACCGTGTTCTCGTCGCAGTCGAGGGTCACGTCGGCGCAGGCCTTGTTCATCGACGCCGGGTCGTCGAAGACGATCGCGCGGCCGCGGTGTTGGAAAAACTTCGGGCTCGCTGCGCTGGCTTTCATCACCGCGCCGTCGGGCGCGAGGTTGCCGCGCAGCACGGCCAGGGCACCGTTCGCGCTCACCGGGTTGTTCAGCGGCCGGATCACCGCGTCGTCGAGGACTCGCACGCCGCGCAGGTTTCCGCCGAGCGTCTTGCCGTTGACGTTGCGCTCGCCCAGCGACAACTGCGCTTCGATGCGCGACATCAACGCCGGCAGGCCGCCGGCGTAGTGAAAGTCTTCCATCAGCCGGTCGCCGCTCGGGAACAGGTTGGCCAGCACCGGCACCGCGCGGCCGACGGCATCGAGGTCGTCGAGCGTGAGCTGCACGCCGGCGCGCCGCGCCATCGCGATGATGTGCACGGCGGCGTTGGTCGAGCCGCCGAGCGCCATCTGCACGGCCACCGCGTTCATGAACGCGCCGCGCGTCAGGATCGACTGTGGCGTCAGGTCGTCCCACACCATCTGCACGATGCGCTCGCCGCAGGTCGTGGCCATGCGCGTGTGCGCGGCGTCCATCGCCGGAACGGCTGTCGAGCCGGGCAGCGCCAGCCCGAGCGCTTCGACAATGGCCGTCATCGTGCTCGCCGTGCCCATCGTGTTGCAGGTGCCGGGGCTGCGCGTCATGTGCGCTTCGAGTTGCACCCACTCCGCGTCGCTGACCTTGCCGGCCTGGTACTCGTCCCAGAACAGGCGCGTGTGCGTGCCCGCGCCGACTTTTCTCTCGGCCTGGCCGGGCTTCAGGTAGCGATCGTTCAACATCGGCCCTGCCGCGCAGAAAATCGTCGGCAGGCCCATGCTGATGGCACCCATCACCGTGCCCGGCGTCGTCTTGTCGCAGCCGGCGAGCAGCACGGCGCCGTCCACCGGGTGCGAGCGCAGCAGCTCTTCGACCTCCATCGCCAGCAGGTTGCGGTAGAGCATCGTCGTCGGCTTGACGATCACCTCGCCGAGCGACAGCGCCGGCAGCTCGAACGGCCAGCCGCCCGCCAGCAGCACGCCGCGCTTGACGCTCTCGGCGCGCTCGCGCAAATGGGCGTGGCACGGCGACAGCTCGCTCCAGGTGTTGACGATGGCGATGCACGGCCGCTGCATCACGTCTTCGCGCCGCACGCCCTGCTGCTGCATGCGCTGGCGGTGCGAGAAGGCGCGCATGCCGCCGGCGGTGAACCAGCGGCGGCTGCGCAGATCGGCGAGCGTTTTGGGCATCGGGGTCAGGATACTCCGCGCCTCACTGCAAAGCGCCTTTCGCCACCGCGCGCACGGCGCTCGTCAGATCGGCCAGCGCCGGCAGCGCCAGACGGCTCACCTGCCAGTGCAGCGGCACGTCGATGCCCTGGCCCGGCACCAACTCCACCAGCCGCCGCGCCGCCAGATGGGATTGCACCAAAGCCTGCGGGTTCATGCCCCAGCCCAGGCCGGCCAGGCAGGCTTCGACAAAACCTTGCGACGACGGCAGGCCATGACACGCCGGCGCGATCGTGCGCCGCGTGAGGCGGCGCATCCAGCGGATTTGCAACTCGTCCTTGCGGTTGAACAGCAGGCAAGGCGCGCGTTCGAGCGACGCCGCGGTGACGCCTTGCGCAAACCAGCGCCGCAGGAAGGCGGGGCTCGCCGTGGCGCGGTAGTGCAGGCGGCCCAGTGGCAGGCTGCGGCAGCCCTGCACCGGCGCGGCCGAGGCGCTGACGGCGGCCAGCACGTCGCCGCGGCGCAGCGCCTGCGCGGTGTGATCCTGGTCGTCGACCAGCAGGTCGATGCGCAGCTGCGGATGTGCTTGTGCAAACAGCGCCAGCGCCGGCGCGAACCAGGTGGCCAGCGAGTCGGCATTGACGGCGATGCGCAAGGTGGCGGTGGCCGCGCCGCCGCGCGTCGACGCCTGCTGCGGCAAGGTGGCCGCGAGCTCGGCTTCGAGCAAGGCCACGCGCTCGGCATGGCGCAGCAGCGGCGCGCCCGCCGCCG
>CADEEN010000075.1 GCA_902826345.1 uncultured Burkholderiales bacterium
GGTCGTTGACGCGCACGACGACGCTCTTCTTGTTGGCCAGGTTGGTCACCTTGACGCGCGTGCCGAAGGGCAGGGTCTTGTGCGCCATCGTCATCGCGTTGACGTTGAAGACTTCGCCGCTGGCGGTCTTGCGGCCGTTGAACTTGGCGCCGTAGTGGGCGACCTTGCCTTCGCTGGCGTCACCGCTGGCGGCGGCGGGGGCAGCCATCTTGGGTGTGGGAGCAGTTGCGGGTGCGGCCATCGGCGCGGGTGCGGGCGCCGGCGCAGGGGCCGCGGTGGCGGTGGGCAGGGCCGGCGTGGCGGCTGGCGCCGAGGCGGGCTGGGCGTGAACGGCACTGATCGAGGCCAGCGCGGCGCCAACGGCCAGCGCGGTGAGACGGAAGTTCATCGAGCAAGGACTCCAGGGCAAAGGGTGAGAGCGTCAACGCCGTGATGTGAGGCGAGCGCACGGGCGAAGGTCATGCAGCCGCTGGTTGAAATCATAGGGCCTGCCGTTCGCGCCGCCGCTGCTTGCGCTCGCCGCGTCGGCCATCGCCAGCGCTTTCAACGCTCGGTCACACCGAGCTTGTCGAGCAGGCCGTTCAGCTCGTCGAGCGAGCCGAACGCGATGGCGATCTCGCCTTGCTCGCCCCACTTGGTCTTGCGCTGCACGCGGATCTCGACTTGCGCGGTCAGCCTGTCGGCGAGGGTCTCTTCCAGGCGCGTGATGTCGCGCGACTTTTCCGGCTTGGCGCGCGGCGACGGCGAGGCCCGGCCGCTGTTGCCGCCGAGCGTGCCGGCGACGAGTTTTTCGGTGTCGCGCACCGAGAGCTTCTTGGCGTTGACCTCGCCCGCGGTGAGGATCTGCTGCGCCGCATCGAGCGCGAGCAGCGCGCGCGCATGGCCCATTTCGATGTCGCCGGCCATCAGCATCTGCTGCACCGGCTGCGTCAGGTTGAGCAGGCGCAGCAGGTTGGACGCCGCGCTGCGTGAGCGGCCCACGGCCTGCGCCGCCTGCTCGTGCGTGAGCTGGAATTCATCGACCAGGCGCTTCAGGCCCTGGGCTTCTTCGAGCGGGTTCAGGTCTTCGCGCTGGATGTTCTCGATCAGCGCCATCACCGCTGCGGCTTCGTCGGCCACCGCCTTCACCAGCACCGGGACCTCGTCGAGGCCAGCGAGCCTCGCAGCACGGAAGCGGCGCTCGCCGGCGATGATCTCGTAGCGCCCCGAGCCTGCGCCGCCGACAGGCCGCACCAGCACCGGCTGCATCACACCTTGCGACTTGATGCTCTCGGCCAGCTCGTACAGCGAGCCCTCGTCCATGCGCGTGCGCGGTTGGTAGCGGCCGGGCTGCAGGGCGGAGAGCTTCAACACGCTCGGCTCGCCGTCGTCACGCGGCGCAGCGGGCGGCGCGTCACTGACCTTGGGGCCGAGCAGCGCTTCGAGGCCCATGCCCAGGCCCTTGGGTCGGTTCTTCATTGCCATGGGCGCGGATTGTCGGTCAGCGGCGCAAGCTGTCGAGAATTTCTCGACCCGCGGGCCAATCGCCCAGGCCCGACTCGCCGTTGATGTGCCCTGCCGCGCCGATGTCCACGCGCTCGGCGCCCCAGTCGCGCGCCATTTGCGCGCTGCGCTCGGCCGCGCAGAACGGATCGTCGCGGCTCGTCACCACGACCCCCGCAAACGGCAGCCGTCGGCGCACGATCGGCCGCCACGGCCGCAGGTTCGGCGGCAGGTCGTCGCGCTCGGTGTCCGGTGGTGCGACCAGCAGCGCGCCGTGCACGCGCGCGCTGTGCTGCGAGTGCGCCGCCCACGCGGCGACGAGCTGGCAGCCCAGGCTGTGCGCCGCCACCAGCGCCGGGCGCTCGTCGTCCAACAGCACCTCTTCGAGGCGCGCCATCCAGTCGCCGCGCTTGGGCCACAGCCAATCACTCTGTACGACGCGGGTGTCGCCATGCAGCGCCTGCCAGCGGCTCTGCCAATGAGCGGCGTCGGAGTCGAGCCAGCCGGGCAGCAACAGGACGCGCAGCGGACGCTTCATTCATTTATCCTAGCCCCATGAAAAAGCACACCGTCTTCGTCGATGGCCAGGAAGGCACCACCGGCCTGCGCATCCATGAATACCTCGCCAAGCGCAGCGACATCGAGCTGCTGAAGATCGATGCCGACAAGCGCAAGGACACGGCCGAGCGCGCGCGCCTGCTCAACGCGGCCGATGTTGCCTTCCTCTGCCTGCCCGATGCGGCGGCCAAGGAAGCCGTGGCGCTGGTCACCAACCCCGACACCTGCGTTATCGACGCCAGCACCGCGCACCGCGTCGCGCCGGGCTGGGTGTTCGGCATTCCGGAACTCGCGCCGGGGCAGCGCGACGCGCTGAAGCAGGCCAAGCGCATCGCCAACCCGGGCTGTCATTCGACGGCCTTCATCGCGCTGCTGCGGCCGCTGGTCGATGCCGGCATCGTCGCCCGCGACCTGGCGGTGACGGCGACCTCGATCACCGGCTACTCGGGCGGCGGCAAGAAGATGATCGAGGAGTACCAAGCGGCAGCCCGTGCGCCGCAACTCGACGCGCCTCGGCCGTACGGCCTGAAGTTGAGCCACAAGCATGTGCCCGAGATGATGGCCTACACCGGCCTCGCGACCAAGCCGGTGTTCATGCCGATCGTCGGCCCGTTCTACAAAGGCCTGGCCGTCAGCGTGCCGTTGCAGTTGTCGCACCTCAAGCCCGGCACCGACGGCGCGGCCCTGGTGCGCGCCTTCGAGCGCCACTACGAGGGCGAGCGCTTCATCCGCGTCATGCCTTTGAGCGACCCGGCCGTCACCGAGCCGAACTTCTTCGACGTGCAAGGCAGCAACGACACGAACCGCATCGATCTCTTCGTCTTCGCCGACGACCGGCAGGCGATCCTGATCGCGCGCGAAGACAACCTGGGCAAAGGCGCGAGCGGGGCGGCGGTGCAGTGCATGAACCTGCATCTGGGCTGCGACGAGGGCCTGGGCCTGTAGCTTGGACCGGATCGACGCGCTGGTCATCGGCGCCGGCGTCATCGGCTTGGCCATCGCGCGCGAACTCGCCCTCGCGGGCCACGACGTCATCGTCATCGACCGTGCCGAAGGCATCGGCACCGGCACCAGCTCGCGCAACAGCGAGGTCATCCACGCCGGTCTGTACTACCCGCCCGGCACGCTGAAAGCGACGCTCTGCGCCGCGGGCCGCGACGCGCTGTACGCGTACTGCGCCGAGCGCGGCATCGCGCACCGGCGCTGCGGCAAGCTCGTCGTCGCCGTCGATGACAGCGAGTTGCCGGCGCTCAACGCACTGCACGCGCAGGCTCGCGCCAACGACGTCGGCGACGTGGCACTGATCGACGGCACGGCTGCACGCGCGATGGAGCCGGCGCTGCGCGCCACTGCCGCGCTGCACTCACCGTCCACCGGCATCATCGACAGCCACGCCTTCATGCTGGCGCTGCAAGGCGACGCCGAAGACCACGGCGCGCTGTTCGCCTTCCACAGCCCGTTCGACGGCGCGGCGCTGACGAGCGACGGCTTCGATGTGCGCGTCGGCGGCGCCGAGCCGATGCGCTTGCACACGCGCCTGCTGATCAACACCGCCGGCCTGCACGCGGTCGAGGTGGCCTCGCGCATCGGCGGACTTGCAGCGACGCACATTCCCAAAGCGCGCCTGTGCAAAGGCCACTACTTCGCACTGACGCGCCGCGCGCCCTTCACGCGCCTGATCTATCCGCTGCACAACCGCGCCGGCCTCGGTACCCACTTCACGCTCGACCTCGGCGGCCAAGGCAAGTTCGGTCCTGACGTGGAGTGGCTGTCCGAAGGCGCGGCCGAAAACTACGCCGTCGATGCCTCACGGGCGGAAGGCTTCACGCGCGACATCCGCCGCTATTGGCCGGCGCTGCCCGACAACGCGCTCGCGCCGGCCTACAGCGGCCTGCGGCCGAAGATCGTCGGGCCCGACGAGCCGGCGGCAGACTTTCGCCTCGATGGACCCGAAGCCCACGGCCTGCCCGGCCTCGTCAACCTCTTCGGCATCGAGTCGCCGGGGCTCACCGCGTCGCTCGCCCTCGGCGCGCGGGTGTCGTCGCTGCTGCGGCCGCGCTAGACGCGGCTGTGTGCGCGACCTTGTTCGCGGCAGACGTACCGATCCACTCGGCCCAGTAGTCGATGCAGGCGCGGATCTTCGGCAGGCGCTGGCGCGCGCCGGCGGTCACGGCGTAGATCGTCACCGGCTGCGCATCGACCACGTCCGGCAGCACCCGCACCAGGCGCCGCTGCGCCACCAGCGGCTCGGCAACGAGGGTGGCCAGGCGGCCGATGCCCAAACCTTGCAGCACCATGTTGGCGGCCAGGCCGGTGTCGTTGGTGCGCCAGAAGCCCTCGATCGCGAGCTGCGTCGGCACGCCGTCGACGATGAACGGCCAGTGGTTCAATTGCGTCGCCGCGCTGTTGGCGACGAGGCGGTGCGCGCCCAGATCGCCGGGCTGCTGCGGCAGCCCGGCGCGCTCGGCATAGGCCGGCGCGGCGTAGAGCGCACGGCCGAGCGTGCCGATGCGCCGCGCGACCATGGTGTCGGCGAGCGTGGAGGCGGTGCGGATCGCGATGTCGATGCCGTCGCGCGCCATGTCCACCAGCCGGTCGCTGACTTCGAGCTCGATGCGCAGCTTCGGGTGGCGCGCGTTCAGGCCGGCGAGGCCCGGCAGCAGCAGGTACTGCGCAATCACGGTGCTCGCGGCCACGCGCACCAGGCCGCTGGCCTCGCGCGAACGCGTCGCAAACTCGGCCTCGAGAGACTCGAGCGTGGCGGCGATGCGGCGGCTGTGCTCGAGAAAGCTCTCGCCCTCGGCCGTCAGCGCCAGGCCGTGCGTCGAGCGGTGGATCAGGCGCGCACCGCAAGTCTTCTCGATGCGCGACAGCGCGCGCGACACCTGGCTCACCGGCACATCGCGCTCGCGCGCCACGGCCGAGAGCGTGCCGAGCGCGGCCACGCGGGCGAAGAGCTTCAGGTCATCGAAGGCCAGGCCGTCCATCGCCCTCATGGTAGGCGGTAGACACGGTGGCTTTGCAGCCGCTGCAACACGCTTTTGATGCGCACGCCGTTTCGCGCTGCGCAGGCGCTGCCTAGAGTGAAGTCACCCGGTCAAAAAGGAAACGCCATGAACATCGACTCGCCCACGCGCTCGCTGACACCGCATCAGTACACGTTGCTGATGGAGCAGGCCAAGCGCGATGCGCTGCGCCTGCGCCGCGAGGCCTTCGCCGACTTCTGGGACGCGGTGGCACGCGCCGTGCGCGCCGGGCTGCAGGCCATGCGCCGCCACGTCAATGCTTCGACTGCGCGCACCCCCTCGACACCCAAGGCCACGCCATGCCCACGCTGACGCTGAAGCTCGCGCCGCCGCCGGGCGATCCGGCGCGCCTGCAGGCGCTGGCGTCGGCGCTGACGGCGTTGACCAGCCAGACGCTGGGCAAGAACCAGGCGGTCACGGCGGTGCTGATCGAGCCGCTGCCCGCTGCCGCCTGGCACGTCGGCGGCGAGCCGCTGCGGCGACCGACCGCGCTGCTGGAGCTCGTCATCACCGCGGGCACCAACAACGCGCAGCAGAAGGCGCAATTCATCGCCGCCGCGTTCAGCGCGATCGAACGCGCCATCGCGCCGGACGTCGGGCTCGAGCCGGCGAGCTACATCCAGGTGCGTGAGTTGGCGGCCACCGACTGGGGCTACGGCGGACAAACCCAGGCGCAGCGGCGACAGCAGCGCGAGGCCGCGTGAAGCTTCAGTGCTTGCGCCCTGTGGCGTTGGCCAGCACATCGGCCCCCGTCATGCCCGCAAACAACTGCGCCGCCTTCAGCTTGATCTCCAGCAGCTCGTTGGCATTGACCGAGAACTGACCGGTCGTCTTGTTGACCTCGACGCTGAACTCCACGTCCTTGCCGTGGTGCGTCAGCGTGCCGCTGGTGAACTCGTAGTCGGCGCTGTCCCAGGGCAGGCCGCGCTTGGCGACGTCCCAATCCTTGTATTCGATCTTCAGGATGTCGCCGCTGGCCAGGTCGAGCAGGCCGCTGCCGTGGATGACCTCGTCGCTCTGTTCGACAGTGACCGCGATGGGTACTTTCAGTTCCATGACCGTACCGCCCTCGTGGTTGTGTGGTGCCTCGATTCTCGCATTCGGTGTGCGACCCGCGACTTTGGCGTAAGTTCGGCTCCACGAGGCCGACGTACCTCCGTCGGCCGCAGCCGCCTTGCAGGAGAACGTCATGCCCGAACGACATCCAGAGCTCGATGCGATCGTCGTCGGCGCCGGCCAGGCCGGGCCGTCGATGGCGGCGCGCTGCGCCCGTGAAGGCTTGAAGACAGTGCTGATCGAGCGTGGGCCGCTCGGCGGCACCTGCGTCAACAACGGCTGCGTGCCGACCAAAACCTGGGTCGCCAGCGCACGTGCCGCGCAGGTGGCGCGGCGCGCGGCCGAGTGGGGCGTGGTGCTCGAGGCACCGGTGCGCGTGGACATGGCCGCGGTGCGGGCGCGCAAGGACAAGATCATCGCGGCCTCGCACCAGTCGCTGGCCAGTTGGCTCGGCAGCACGCCGAACCTGACCGTGGTGCAAGGCGAAGCGCGCTTCACCGCGCCGCGCACGCTGCAGGTCGGCGACGCCGAGTACAGCGCGCCGCGGATCTTCCTCAACGTCGGCGGCGCGCCGCTGCGGCCGGCGATGCCCGGACTGGAGCAGGTGCAGGCGCTCGACAACCGCGGCATCCTCGAGCTCGATGCCGTGCCCGAGCATCTCGTCGTCATCGGCGGCAGCTACATCGGCCTCGAGTTCGCGCAGATTTTTCGCCGCTTCGGCTCGCAGGTCACGGTGTGCGAGATGGGGCCGCGCATCATCGGCCGCGAGGATGAAGAGGTGTCGACGGCGGTGGCGCAGGTGCTCGAACGCGAGGGCATCGTCCTGCGCACCAGCGCGAAGTGTTTGTCGGTGGCGCGCGAGGGCGCCGGCGGCGTGCGCGTGCGCACGTCGTGCGAGTCGGGCGAGCCCGACGTGGTGGGCTCGCACCTGCTGCTGGCCGTCGGCCGCACGCCCAACACCGCCGACCTCGGCCTCGAGGCCGCCGGCATCGCCACCGACGCCCGCGGCTTCATCACCGTCGACGAGCAGTTGCGCAGCACCAGCGCCGCCGGCGTCTGGGCCTTGGGCGACTGCAACGGCCGCGGCGCGTTCACGCACACCTCGTACAACGATTTCGAGATCGTCGCCGCGAACCTGTTCGACGACGACCCGCGCCGTGTCGGCCAACGCATTCCCGTCTACGCCCTCTTCACCGACCCGCCGCTCGCGCGCATCGGCATGAGCGAGGGCGACGTGCGCGCGGCCGGCAAACCGGCGCTCGTGGCGCGTTTGCCGATGAGCCGCGTCGGCCGCGCCCGCGAGGCCGGCGAGACGCAGGGCTTCATGAAGGTGCTGGTTGACGCGCCATCGCAGCGCATCCTCGGCGCGACGATGCTCGGCATGAACGCCGACGAGGTCATCCACGGCCTGCTCGAGGTCATGGCCGCCGGCCTGCCGTACACGACGATCCGGCGCACCATGCACATTCACCCGACGGTGAGCGAGTTGGTGCCGACCTTGCTCGAAGGGTTGAAACCGCTGAGTTGAGGGTCAGGATTGCGAGGCCATCGCCGCGAGCTTGGCCACCGTGTTCATGTTGCGCGCGGTGCCGGTTCTTGCCGCCGGTATCCTCAGTTTCGAATCGGCCATGCCGTCGCCGTACTGGACGTAGATCTCGCGCGTGCCGAGCCGGCACACCTCGGTGCGTTGGCCGGTGACGTGCGCCAGCACGTCGGCCGGCGGCGGTGCGTCGAGAAAGATCGCCACCGTGCGGTTCGGTGCCGCGTCGGGGAACGGATTGGCGCCGAGCACCGCGGCCATCTCGGCGGCGCTGCGCACGAGCACGCCCACCGGCTTGCCGGCGTAGGCCGCGAGCCGCGCTTCGAGCAGTGCCTTGACCTGGCGGGCCGAGCCTTTGAAGTCGAAAACCACGTTGCCGCTGGCGATGTAGGTGCGCACGCGCGCAAAGCCGCAGGCTTCGCACATCGCCACCAGCTCGCGCATCGGCAGCTTGCCGGTGCCGCCGACGTTGACGGCGCGCAGCAGGGCGATGTAGGTGGTCATCGGACGGGAAGGAAGTGAGCGGTGCGGATTCTGGCCGCGCCGAACGGGTTCTTGACGGCGCGCAAAGCACAGTCGCGGTGGCGTCGCAAAAATCGCCGCATGCATCGTCTGGCTCGGCGCGCGGCGTGGTGGTTCTTGTTCTGCATCGTCATGGCGGGGTGGCCGGCGCACGCGCAGCCGGCCAACGCAGTGCCGATGCCCGGTGAGTACCGCATCGAAGGCGGCCGCGTCGATCGCGGCACCTACGTCGGCTGGCGCCTGTTCCACAGCGCCTGCTTCGGCTGCCACGGTGTCGGCGGCGTCGGCACCACGGTGGCGCCGAACCTGCTGGAGCGCATGGCCAACATGACGCCACGCGACTTTGCATCCAAGGTGTTGACGAGCTACCGCCTCGTTTCGCCGGCCGACGAAGAGAGCGCGCAGGCGCGGGAGGCCACGCTCGAAGAGATCCTGAAACGTGATCGCCGCGCCGCGCGCGGCCAGGTGCTGATGCCGGCCTGGGGCGGGCATGCCGACGTGCCGCCGCATGTGCTCGACCTGTACGCGTACCTGTCGGCGCGTGCGGCGGGTGATCTGGGGCCGGGCGAGCCGAAGGTGTTGTTGCGCCGCCGTTCGCCCTGAGCTTGTCGAGGGGTTTGTGCGTCGCGAGCCAGGGCTTCGACAAGCTCAGCCCGAACGGGCGGTCACGCCGCCACGCTCACGCGGTGCCGTCCGTCGCGCTTGGCTTCGTACAGCGCCGCATCGGCGCGCGCGATCGTCGCGTGGGGCGCGGTGTCGCTGGCGCGCCAGTCGGTCAGGCCCACCGACAAGGTTACGGCCAGCGGCTCGCCGCCGCCGTCCTCGCCGTACATCAGCGGCATCTTCAGAAGCTCCTCCGCGCGCATGCGCGCCACCGCGGGCGTGGCGCCGGGCATCGCCAGCACGAACTCTTCGCCGCCGAGACGCGCGCACAGGTCACCAGGGCGCAGGTGGTTCTTCAGCGCCCAGCCGAGCACGCGCAAGGCTTCATCGCCGGCGGCGTGGCCATGCGTGTCGTTGACGCGCTTGAAATGGTCGATGTCCATCACCATCAGCGCCAGCGGCGACTTGTCGCGATCGGCGCGCTGCACCATGCGCCGCCAGGTGTCTTCGAAGGTGCGGCGGTTGGGCAAGCCGGTGAGAGCATCGGTGTTGGCCTGCGCAGCCACGCGGCGCAGCAACTGGCTGACATGCAGGCTGACCAGGCCATACCCTTGCAGCAGGTGCGTCAGGCCGAAGGCCATGACGAACAGCACCTCGCGCGTGTGGTCGCTCTCCAAGCCGCCTTGCGCCGGCGCCACCGCGTTGACCGCCACGCGCAGCAGCGACAGGCCGACGAGCAGCAACTCGGCCACCAGCGCCATGACGCTGAGCACCGTGCCTTCGCGGCGCGCGTGGCTGACGATCAACCACACGCAGGGCGCCGAGAGCAGCGCGATCAACGCCGAAAACACCATCACGCGCCGGCCGAGCTGCGCGGCGGGGTCATCGACGCCGACGGAGAACCAGCCGATCGCCGCCAGCGACACGCCGATGATCACGCCGAGAAAGACCCACGGCACCGGCCGCTGCATGAAGCGGCACAGGCCGGCGAAGATGCCGGCGGCGCCGAGCGCGGCCAGCGCGTTGCCGAAGAAGATCGACGCCAGCGGCGGCACGATGCCACGCAAACCGATGACGGCCAAGCCGACGACGATGAGGGCAAAACTGATGGCCCAATCACGCAGGTACAGCGAGCGGTCGCGCAGCGCCAAAAGGCTCATCGCCGCAGCGTTGACCAGGCTCACCATGGCGGTGAACAGCAGCGCGGTCGGCATGTCGAGCTGCATGTCAGTGGCGCCCGGCGTCAACGGATTCTGTAGTGGTAGCCGTAGCCGTCGGCGAAGCCGAGCTTGAAATACACCGCGCGCGCGGCGGCGTTGTCGGCTTCGACTTGCAGATAAGCGCTCTTCGCGCCGCCCTCACGGGCGTTGGAGAGCAGCTTCGTGCACAGCGCCGCCGCCAGGCCCCGGCCGCGCATCGCGTCGATGACGAAGACGTCGTACAGGCCGACGAGATCGCCCTCGCTGGCGCTCTGGCCGCAAGCGACGAGCGCGCCATCTTCTTCGCGCTTGATGGCCAGCGCGGAGAACGGCACCGGCGAGCCCGCCAGGCGCTCGGCGTGCGCCGCGCGTTGCGCCAGCGCCGAGCCGCGCATCGCGCCGACGGCCTGCGCCATCGCGGTGTGGCCGAGCGCGGCCCACTCGAAACCCGGCGGCAAGGCGGGCGCACGCAAATGCGTGAGGGCCGGCGCGATCATCACGCGCGTGTCGTCGATGGCGCCGAAGCCGCGCGCCGCGAGTTCGCCGTCGAGCCCGGCCGGGCGCGTGAACGGCGTGATGCGCACCACCATCGGCAGCTGCGCGTTGGCGAACACGTCTTCGGCGCGCGCGAGCTTGTAGCCCACCGTCAGCTTGCCGCTGGCCACCGCATTGATGCAGCGCGCGCGCTTGGCCTTGCCCGGCGAGAAGCGCACCAGCCAGCCGTCGAGCCACAACTGCTGCGGCGGTGCGCTGGCGTTCAGGCCCGCGTCTTCGGCGCGGATGAGCAGCTTGCGGTCGAAGTCGGGATTCAGGCCGCGATTGCCCGCCAAGTCAACGCCGTGCGATGCGGCGAGCACATCCGCATCGCTCATCACAGAACCAGCCGCGACCTCTCGACCATCTCGTTGGCGAAGGCGATGTAGGCCTGCGCACCTCGTGACGACGGATCGAAGACGACGCCGGCCTGGCCGTAACTCGGCGCTTCGGCCAGGCGCACGTTGCGCGGGATCACGGCATCGAACACCTTGTCGCCGAAGTGCGACTTCAACTGCTCGCTGACCTGCTGCTGCAGCGTCATGCGGTTGTCGAACATCACGCGCAACAGGCCGATGATCTGCAACTGCGGGTTCAGGTTGGCGTGCACCTGGCGGATGGTGTTGACGAGGTCGGTCAGGCCCTCCAGCGCAAAGTACTCGCACTGCATCGGCACGATGACGCCGTTGGCGCTGCACAGGCCGTTCAGCGTCAGCAGCGACAGCGACGGCGGGCAGTCGATGAGCACGAAGTCGTAGTCGGCCTCCACCGCGACGAGCGCGCCACGCAGCCGCTCGCTGCGCCGCTCGACGCTGACCAGTTCGATCTCGGCGCCGGCGAGTTCGCGGTTGGCGCCGAGCACGTCGTAGCCGCCTTTGTCGGTGCGCTGGCGCGCTTCGGCGATGGTCGACGATTCGAGCAACACGTCGTACACCGAGAGTTCGAGCGCGCGCTTGTCGACGCCCGAGCCCATCGTCGCGTTGCCCTGCGGGTCGAGGTCGATGATGAGCACGCGCTGACCGACCTGCGCCAGCCCCGCGGCGAGGTTGACCGTGGTGGTGGTCTTGCCGACCCCGCCTTTTTGGTTGGCAACGCAGAAGACTTGCATGGGGCCGCATTCTCGCCGAGCGCGACGCCGTTCGGCCGCGGTTCCGTCCAGCGCGACGCTTGGGCACTTTGCGCGAGGCGATACAGTGCAAACGTATGAGCTTCGATGCAACGTCCGCCCGCGCGCTGAGCCGCCGTGTTCACAGCGTGCACGACTGTCTGTATGTGATCAAGCAGTCGATCGTCCAGGCGGCGCAGGCGGGCGAGTTCGAGGTGGTGGTGGCGCTTTCGGAGTCGCTGCCGGTGGTGGCCGGGCAGTCGTCGAACAACGCCGTCTTCGTCATCGACTTTCTCACCCGCGTCGGCCGCGAGGCCTGGGCCGAGGCGGCCACTCACGCCGTGCGCGCCGGCTACACCGTGCGCCCGGCCTGGGGGCGCATCGCCACCGGTGCGGCGCTCGAAGGGCTGACGCTGGAGTGGCGGGCGCTTGCCGACGACGAGCCCGCCGTGGCCGGCGCGCCTGCGTCGCTGTTGATGGCAGCGTCGGCCGCGCGGGCCATGAGCGAAGCCGAACAGGCGCATGTGCGCTGGGTCGAATCGCAGCGGTTGACGATTCAGCGCGCTGCGCAGCAGGGCAACCTCTCCGTCGCGCTGCATGACACGACGCCCGCGGCGGCGGCCGCCTGGTCCAAGCGCTGCGAGATCTTGCAGCGCGCGGGCTTCACCACCGAACTGATCGCCAGCGCCTCTGGCACGACGCTCGTCGTGCGCTGGTAGACGTCAGTCGCGAACCAGCCGGATGCCGAAGCAGTAGAGCGCGGTGATGACGGCGATGGGGGCGGCCATCGTGGCGACGTCGGCAGGCCGTGGTGTGTGGCCGGGTCGATGAAGAGCGGGAAGAAGGCCATGTAGAAGACGATCGCCTTCGGGTTCGCCGGCGTGATGATGAACGCCTGGCGCGCGTAGTGGCGCGGCTCGACCCTGATCGGCGAGGGGACGAAAACGGGAAGCGCGAGATTGGCGGAACATCACGCGGCTCGACGACAATCGCCGCCGATGAACACCGAGCCCAAAGAGCCGCCGCCAGAGGCCGCCATCGCCGAGCCCATGGTGGATGCTGCGGCCGTGCCCCCCGTGCCACCGGACAGCGCAGCTGCTGAAGGCAACGCGTCGCAGGCAGCGCAAGCACCGCAAACAACGGACGAGCCGGAGACAGCGAAGGCCGCGCCCGCCAGCATCTCTCCCGCCGAGTGCGGCGCGCGCTTGGCCACGTTGTTTCCGGCACTGTTCATCGCGCCCGGTGCGCCGGGGCCCTGCAAGCCGATCAAGCTGCGCATCCACGCCGACATCCAGGCGCGCGCGCCGGGCGAGTTCAGCAAGCGCGTGCTCGGCATCTTCTTTTCGCGCTACACGACGACCAACGCGTACCTGAAGGCGCTGGCGGCGCCGGGCGCGCAGCGCTTCGATCTCGACGGCGCACCGGCCGGCGAGATCGCCGAGGAGCATCGCAGCGCGGCCGCCGAAGAGATCGCGCGCCGGCAGGTGATCGCTGCCGAGCGCCGCGCGATGCAGCGTCGTGCGCCGCCGCGCGATCAAGCGCAAACGCCCGACGCGCCGAGCGGCGATGC
>CADEEN010000076.1 GCA_902826345.1 uncultured Burkholderiales bacterium
GATCCGTGCAAACGTCACAAACACCCAACTCGCAGGGCGTGAACTTGTCCACATCCGGCGACGATCAACCAGCGCCATGACCGACCGCACTGTCTTCTTCGTCTCCGACGGCACCGGCATCACCGCCGAGACCTTCGGCAACTCGATACTGGCGCAGTTCGAGGCCAAGCCGCGCCACGTGCGCCGGCCCTTCATCGACAGCACAGAGAAGGCGCGCGCGGTGGTCGAGGAGATCAACAAGATCGCCTTGCACGAAGGCCGGCGGCCGATCGTCTTCATCACGCTGGTCAGCGACGAGGTGCGCACCATCGTCACCGCCGACGACTGCAAGGGCCTCGTGCTCGACATGTTCCGCACCTTCGTCGAGCCGCTCGAAGTCGAGTTCGGCATCAAGAGCAACCACCGCGTCGGCCGCTTCTCGGAGGCGACCAAGAGCGAGGAGTACAACGACCGCATCGAGGCGATCAACTTCTCGCTTGCCCACGACGACGGCCAGAGCTCGAAGAACCTGGAGAGCGCCGACATCATCCTCGTCGGTGTCTCGCGCAGCGGCAAGACGCCGACCTCGCTGTACCTGGCGATGCAGCACGGCATCAAGGCCGCGAACTACCCGCTGATCCCGGAAGACTTCGAACGCGGCAAGCTACCGGCTTCGCTCGCGCCCTTCAAGGGCAAGTGCTTCGGCCTGACGATCGACCCGGACCGCCTGGCGCAGATCCGCCACGAGCGCCGCCCGGACAGTAAGTACGCGGCGCTGGCCAACTGCCGCTATGAGGTTGCCGAAGGCGAGCGCATGATGAAACGCGAAGGCATCTCGTGGCTGTCGTCGACGCACAAGTCGATCGAGGAAATCGCGACGACCATCTTGCGCGATCTGCGGCCGGACCGCTTGATGTACTGAGAGCCAAAGGGCTCTCAGTACATCAAGCGTTGGCTGAACCCTCCTCCGAGAGGAGGGCTCCAGCATTAAAGACGAGGGTTTGGTGACACTGACTGGAGCCTCCCTCTCGGAGGGAGGCTGGAGGGAGTCGTCGAGCGAGCTGGAGCTCCCTCTCGGAGGGGGCTCGGGGGAGCCGTGCATACGCCGCTTGCGGCGACGCGAAGGTAGGAGCGCAGGCCCTACCTTCGCGTCGCCGGCCCGGCGACGTAGAACTCGCGCTTGTCGCGGTTGAAGGCGATGCGGTTGCCATTGGCGCAATCGGCGCACCACCACACCGCGAGCGTGCCGTCGGGTTCGCGCGCCAGCATCGCCAGCGCGCTGCCCGGGTCGGGCACTTCGACCAGGAAGCGCATGCGCACACGCTCGCGCGCCGGCTCGATGATGGCGACGAACAAGCCCTGCTCGCCCGAGCAGCGGCGGTACGCGCCGACGAAGGCGAGTTGCGGCGAGCCGGTGCCGTCGAACTGGCCCTCGAGTGTGAGGCTGCGGCCTTCGAGCGCCTGATCGACCGCCGCAGTGCCGATCGCCTCGTCCAAGCGCTCGCGACTCAGGGCCTCCGCCGCGCACCAATCGGGATGCAGGCGTTTGACCGGCACGTTGCGCACGCTGGTCGCCCGCGGCTGCCACTGCGCGCGACGCCACCAGGGTTTGTCGGCCGGCTCCGCCGCGACGCTGAACACGGCCTTGTCGGCAGCCTCCACCGTCACCGGCGCGACCCAAAGCACGAGCAGCAGCATGACAACCGGTCTCATGCCGCCACCCGCGACGCGTAGAGGCAGATCGCCGCAGCCGCGGCAACGTTGAGCGACTCTTCGCCGCCCGGCTGCGGTATGCGCAGCGTCATGCGGCAGCGCGCGGCCAGAGCGGCATCGATGCCCTGCCCTTCGTGCCCGAACACCCAGGCACAGGGAAACGGCAGCGTGGCAGCGTGCAAGGTCTGCGTCGCATGTGCGTTCGCCGCGAGCAGCGGCACGCGCAGCGCCTGCAAGTCGTCCGCCGACAAGCCCTCGATCAGATCGAGCGCGAAGTGCGCGCCCATGCCGGCGCGCAGCACTTTCGGCGACCACAGACCTGCCGTGCCTTCGAGCGCCAGCACCTGCTTGAAGCCGAGCGCCGACGCGCTGCGCAGCATGCTGCCGACGTTGCCGGCGTCCTGCACGCGGTCGAGCACGATGCTCGCAGCATCGCTCTGCAGGGCGGGCGCTGCCGGCAGCTCGAGCAAGAAACCGATGCCGGCCGGCGACGGCAACTCGCTGACGGTGGCAAACAGCGCATCGCTGACGCAGGACACGCGCGGCGCGGCTTGCGCCAGATCGCGCAACGCCGGCTGCGCATGCGCCGACTCGCTGAGCAGCGCCTGCAACGGCCGATGGCCGCGCGCGCGCAGCGCGCTGCCCAGGTGCTCGCCTTCGATCCACAACTCGCTGGTCTTGCGGTACGCGGTGCCGCTGCGCTGTAGGCGGCGCAAGCGCACCAGCAGCGGGTTGTCGCGCGCGCTGATGTGCACCACGGCGGACGTCACGCCGCGGCTCCGTTGCCGACCACCGCCGCCACCGGCGCGAAGCTGCGCCGGTGCTCGGTGCAGGCGCCGTGCGCGCGCAGCGCCGCCAGGTGCTCGGGCGTCGGGTAGCCCTTGTGGCCGGCGAAGCCATAGACCGGATGCAGCCCATGCAGCTCGGTCAGCAACTCGTCGCGGAACACCTTGGCGACGATCGACGCCGCGGCAATCGCGGCCACCTTGGCGTCGCCCTTGACGACACCCTCGACGGGCATCTTCAGCGCCGGCAGGCGGTTGCCATCGACCAGCACGAACGCCGGCACGAGGCGCAGACCCGCGATCGCCCGCTGCATCGCCAGCAGCGTCGCCTGCAGGATGTTCAGGCGGTCGATCTCTTCGGCGCTGGCTTGCGCCACACAGACGCACAAGGCCTTGGCGCGGATCTCGGCGGCCAGGCGGGTGCGCGTCACCGGGCCCAGGGCCTTCGAATCGCGCAGCCCCTTGATGCGCTGCAGATCGTCGAGGATCACCGCCGCGGCCACCACCGGCCCGGCGAGCGGGCCGCGGCCGACTTCATCGCCACCGGCGAACAGCCCCGGCCGCGACCATTGCAGCGCCAGCTTAGGCTTGGCCCGTGATCTGCGCGATGGCATCGGTGGCGGTGCGGGCGGTGTTGCGCCGCAGTTGTTGGTGCAGTTCGGCGAAGCGCTGTTGCAGCGACCGGCTGCGCTGCGGCGCGTCGAGCCAGGCCAGCACGTCGGCGGCGAGCTGCGGCGGCGAGGCCTCGGTCTGCAAGCGCTCGGGCACGACGAACTCGCGGCACAGGATGTTGGGCAAGCCGACCCAGGGCTGCAACTGCATGCGCTTCATGATCTGCCAGGACAGGGCGTTCATTTTGTACGCGATCACCATCGGCCGCTTGAACAGCGCGGCCTCGAGCGTGGCCGTGCCGCTGGCGATCAGCGTCACGTCGCAGGCCGCGAGCGCGTCGTGCGAGCGGCCGTCGAGCAGCGTGATCGGCGCGTCGGGCGCGTGGCGGGCGATCAGCGGCTCGACCAGATCGCGCAGCCCCGGCACCACCGGCAGCACGAATCGCAGATCGGGCCGCGCGCGGGCCATCACGTCGACGCTGGCGACGAACGTCGGCGCGATGGCTTCGATCTCCGAGCGCCGGCTGCCGGGCAGCACCGCCACCAGCGGCTGCGCGTCGTCGATGCCGAGTGCCGCGCGCGCCGCGCTGCGCGGCACCGACAGGTCGATCGCGTCGGCCAGAGGGTGGCCGACGTAGGTGGCGGCGATGCCGTGGCGCTGCAGCAGCTCGGGCTCGAACGGGAACAGGCACAGCACGTGGTCGGTGCTGCGCGCGATGTTTGCGGTGCGGCCGGCGCGCCAGGCCCAGATCGACGGGCAGACGAAGTGGATCGTCTTGACACCCGCTGCGCGCAGCCGCTGCTCCAATCCGAGATTGAAGTCGGGTGCGTCGACGCCGATGAAGGCGTCGGGCTTGTCGGCCATCAGGCGTTCGAACAGCGCGTCGCGGATGCCCTTGATCTCGCGGTAGTGGCGCAGCACTTCCACATAACCGCGCACGGCCAGCTTGTCGTGCGGCCACCAAGCCTGGAAGCCCTGCTCGGCCATGCGTGGGCCGCCGATGCCGAATGATCGCAATGACGGCCAGCGCTGCTTGAGACCACCGAGCAGCAGGCCGGCGAGCAGGTCACCGGAAGCTTCACCGGCGACGAGAGCCAGCTTCATCTATCGAGCGATGCCGCGCGTCGAGGCGGCGAGGAAATCGAGCAGCATGTCCACGTCCCCATCACCGCCTTCGACCGTGCCACGCAGCGCCGCGATCGCCGCCTTGGCGTTGTCGAGCGTGAGGCCGTCGCGGTACAGCAGCCGATGCATCTGCTTGACCAGCGCAATGCGCTCCTTCGAGAAGCCGCGCCGGCGCAGGCCCTCGACGTTGACGCCGGCGACGGACAGCGGGTGCCCGGCGGCCATCATGAACGGCGGCACGTCCTGCGAAACGTGGCTCTGAAAACCCGTCATCGCATGCGCGCCGACCTTGCAGAACTGGTGCACGCCGGTCAGGCCGCCGACGATCACCCAGTCGCCGATGTGCACATGACCGGCCAGCGTGGCGTTGTTGGCCAGGATCGTGCGCGAGCCGACCTGCACGTCGTGCGCGATGTGCACGTAGGCCATGATCCAGTTGTCGTCGCCGATGCGCGTCACGCCCTCGTCCTGCGCCGTGCCGCGGTTGAAGGTACAGAACTCGCGGATGGTGTTGTGGTCGCCGATGTGCAGTTGCGTCGGCTCGCCGCGGTACTTCATGTCTTGCGGCGCGGCGCCGAGCGCAGCGTGCGTGAAGATGCGGTTGTCGCGGCCGATCGTCGTCGGCCCTTCGATCACCGTGTGCGCGCCGACCGTGGTGCCGGCACCGATGCGCACACCCTCGCCGATCACCGCGTACGGGCCGACCGTCACCGTGTTCTCCAACTCGGCGCCGGCCGACACCAGCGCCGTCGGATGGATGTTCGGCGCCACGGCGTCAGGGAACCTTTCGCATCGTGCACATGAGCTCGGCCTCGACGGCGGTTTCGCCGCCGACCGAGGCGCGCGACTTGTACTTGTAGATGCCGGCCTTGGCACGTTCGATGCTGGCTTCGAGCACGAGCTGATCACCCGGCTCGACCGGCCGCTTGAAGCGCGCGCCGTCGATGCCGACGAAGTAGACCACCATGTCGTCGCCCGGCTCGACGTCCATCGACTCGAACGACAGCAGCGCCGCCGTCTGCGCCAGCGCTTCGAGCGTCAGCACCCCCGGCATCACCGGCCGAGCGGGGAAATGGCCGGCGAAAAACGGCTCGTTGATCGTCACGTTCTTCAGCGCCTTGATGCGCACGTTCTTCTCGAGCTCGAGCACCCGATCGACGAGCAGGAACGGATAGCGGTGCGGCAGGCGCTTGAGAATGCGGTGGATGTCCATCGTCATGTCATCTTCTTTTCCAGTGCCCTCAGCCGCTCGCGCAGCCTGTGCAGTTGCCGCAAGGTGGCGGCATTCTTTTCCCAGGATGCATTGTCATCCATGGGAAACATGCCGCTGTACTGACCGGGCTTCGCGATCGAGCGACTGACCACGGTGGTCGCGGTGATGTGCACATGGTCGGCGAGTTCGAGGTGGCCGAGCACCCGGGCGCCGCCGCCGAACGTGCAGTACCGGCCGATCTTCGTGCTGCCGGCCACGCCGACGCAGCCGGCCATCGCGCTGTGCGCGCCGATGCGCACGTTGTGGCCGATCTGGATCAGATTGTCGAGCTTGACGCCGTCTTCGATCACGGTGTCGCCGAGCGCGCCGCGGTCGATGCAGGTGTTGGCGCCGATCTCGACGTCGTCGCCGATGCGCACCGCGCCGAGTTGCGCGATCTTGACCCAGGTGCCCTCGTGCGGCGCGAAGCCGAAGCCGTCGGCGCCGATGACGACGCCGCTGTGCACGATGCAGCGCGCGCCGATGACGCAGCGCTCGCCGACGGTGACCCGCGCGGCGATGCGCGTGTGCGCGCCGATCACCGCATCGGCGCCGACGAAGCAGAGCGCGCCGATCGTGGCGCTCGCCGCAATCGTCGCGCCGGCTTCGACGACCGCGCTCGGATGCACACCGGGCGTGCCGGCGCTGTCGCTCTCGGTCCACCACTGCGACAAGCGCGCGTAGTAGAGGTAGGGATCGGGCGTGACGATGGCCGCACCGCGCGCCGCCGCTTCTTCAGCCAGCGCCGGCGCGACGATCACGCACCCGGCCCGGGTGCTGGCGAGTTGTGCGCGGTAGCGCGGGTTGGCGAGAAAGGCGATCTGCGACGGCGCCGCGGCATCGAGCGTGGCAATGCGATCGATCACCAGCGATGCATCGCCGATGCAGTCGCCGCCCAGGCGCTGCACGATCTCGGCGACGGTGACGCGCATCGCGGCGGTCTCAGTCGGCGCAGGGCCGCTCCCAAGCCGACTGAGCGCCCCCTCGGGGGGCAGCGAGCGCATTGAGCTGGGGGACCAACAGCGCTCCGGCTTACTTGCCGGCGTTGAGCGCGTCGATCACCTTCTTGGTGATGTCCACGCGCGCGCTCCAATGCACCGCGTCCTGCACGATCAGGTCGTACTTCTCCTGGTCGAAGATCTGCTTGATGACCTTGTTGGCGCGCTCGAGCACGGCCGACAACTCTTCGTTCTTGCGCGTGTTCAGATCTTCCTGGAACTCACGGCGCTTGCGCTGGAACTCGCGGTCCTGCTCCACCAGGTCACGCTGGCGGCGGCTGCGCTCGGTTTCGGACAGCGTCGGCGCGTCTTTCTCCAGCTTGTCGGCTGCGGCTTTCAAGCGCGCGCCGAGGTCGGTCAGGTCTTTCTCGCGCTTGCTGAACTCGGCTTCGAGCTTGGCCTGCGCAGCCTTGGCCGGCACGGCCTCGCGCATCACGCGCTCGCTGTTGACGTAGCCGATCTTCAACTCCTGCGCCTGCGTCGCCGCGGCCGCAACGCCGAGCGCGGCGGCTGCTACCAGGGTCTTCCACGTATTCATCAGAATGCAGTGCCGATCTGGAATTGGAACTTTTCGATTCTATCTTTGGGATCGCTCTTGATCGGCGTGCCCCAGGACAGCTTCAGCGGCCCGACCGGCGAGATCCACGACAGGCCGATGCCCGTCGATGCGCGCAGGCTGTCAGCCTTGATCTTCTCGCTCTCGCCCCAGACGTTGCCGGCGTCCAGGAAGCCGAACAAACGCAGGGTCTTGTCGTTGCCGCTGCCGGGCACCGGCACATAGAGTTCGGCGTTCAGGTTCAAGCGCCGGTTGCCGCCGATGTAGTTGTTGGTCACGTCGACGATGCCGAGCGAACCCTGCTGAAAGACACGAACCGAACCCAAACCGCCGCCGTAGAAGTTCTTGAAGATCGGGTACGGCTTGTCGCCCAGCCCCTTGCCCCAACCGAGTTCGGCGTTCAAGCCGAGCGTGAAGCGGTTGGTGATCGGGATGTACTGCTGGTACTGCAGGTTGGTGCGCAGGTAACGCACGTCGCCGGCCACCGACCATTCGAAGTTGACGCGCTGGTAGCGCCCGCGCGTCGGCGCGAGCAGGCTGTCGCGCTGGTCGCGCGCCCAGCCGATGGTCAGCGGCAGCGCCGTGCTGTTGGCGCCGTAGAGCTCGCGGTAGTCCTTGTAGCTCTTGTTGGTGACGGTGCCGGAGATGCGCGTCTGCTCGAAGCCGGCGCCGAAGAACACGGTATCGAAGTCCGAGAACGGCACGCCGAAGCGGATCGCGGCGCCCGGCGTGACGAGCTTGTACTCCTCGCCGCGGCTGTTGATCGGCGAGCTGGTGCGGTAGAACACGTCGATGGCGCGCGAGATGCCATCCACGGTGAAGTACGGATCGACGGTGGACAGCACCAGGTTGCGGTTCGACTCGCTGGTGTTGACCTCGACGCCGAGGTAGTTGCCCGAGCCGAAGACGTTCTCCTGCTTGATCGACGCGGTGAACGAGAGCTTGTCGCTGCTCGAATAACCCGCGCCGACGAGCAGGTTGCCGGTCGGCTTCTCGACCACCTTGATCGTCAGGTCGACCTGGTCGGCGCTGTTGGGCACCTCTTCGGTCTCGATGTCGACTTCCTTGAAGAAGCCCAGGCGATCGACGCGGTCGCGCGAGAGCTTGATGCGCTCGCCGTCGTACCAGGCCGACTCGAGCTGGCGGAACTCGCGGCGCACGACCTCGTCTCGCGTGCGGTCGTTGCCGGCAACGTTGATGCGGCGCACGTAGACGCGGCGCTGCGGGTCGGCATTGAGCACCACCACCACCTGGCCCGCGGCGCGGTCGATCTCGGGCCGCGCTTCGGTGCGCGCAAAGGCGTAGCCGAACTGGCCGAACAGATCGGCGAAAGATTTCGACGTGGCAGCGATGTCGGCGCTGCGGTACGGGTCGCCCGGTTTGATGCTGACGATGCGCTTGAAGTCTTCGTCGCGGCCGAGGTAGTTGCCTTCCAGACGCACCGCGGTCACGGTGTAGGGCTGGCCCTCGCGCACCGAGATCGTGATGTCGATGTCCTGCTTGTCCGGCGAGATCGTGACCTGCGTCGATTCGATGTCGAACTCGAGATAACCGCGATTCGTGTAGTAGGCGCGGATGGTTTCCAGGTCGGCGTTCAACTCGCTGCGCGAGTAGCGGTCGGTCTTGGTGTACCAGGTCAGCCAGCCGCCGGTGCTGCGGCCCATCAGGCCGCGCAAGGTGCTCTCGGAGAAGGCTTTGTTGCCGACGATGCGGATCTCGCGGATCTTCGCCGACTCGCCTTCGTTCATCGTGAAGACGACGTTGACGCGGTTGCGCTCCAGCGGCGTGATCGTCGTCGTGACTTCGGCGCCGTACAGGCTCTTCGTCAGGTACTGGCGCTTGATCTCCTGCTCGGCGCGATCGACCAGCGCGCGGTCGAAAGGCAGGCCCTCGCCGATGCCTGAATCCTTCAACGCCTTGGCCAGCGTGTCGGAATCGAATTCCTTCAAGCCGACGAAGCTGACGTTGGCGATGATCGATCGCTCCTCGACGATCACCACCACCACCTTGCCGTCGATCTCGATGCGAACGTCCTTGAACAGCCCGGTGGCGAACAGCGCACGCAGTGCCGCCGCGCCCTTCTCATCGCTGTAGGTGTCGCTGGCGCGAAAGGGCAGCGACGCGAAGACGGTGCCGGGGTCGGTGCGCTGCAGGCCCTCGACGCGGATGTCTTCGATGGTGAACGGGTCGGCGGCTCGAACGGCGGGTGCCGTCGCTGCCGCAACGATCAACACACAGGCCGCAAGGGGGTTCAACGAAAAGGGAGCAGGATTGAAGTGCATCGAGGGCGAATGCGCAGCAGCAGCGTCACTGCAAACCCAGGCGGGGCGCGAGATCGTTGTAGAAGGCGAGGGTCATCATCATCAACAGCACGGCGGCACCGGCGCGCTGGAGCCAGACCAGCCACTCGTCGGGCACGGGCCGGCCCGTCAAACCCTCGAAAAGATAATACATGAGGTGTCCGCCATCGAGCATCGGCACCGGCATCAGGTTGATGACACCGAGGCCGACGCTGACCAGCGCCAGGAAGCCGATGTAGTACGCGAGGCCGCGCTCGGCCGACTGACCCGCGTAGTCGGCGATCGTGATCGGCCCGGAGATGTTCTTCAGCGACGCCTCGCCGATCAGCATGCGGCCGAACATCTTTACCGTCAGCACCGATTGCTCCCAGGTCAGCGAGACGCCGCGAACGATGCCATCCCAGATCCCCGTGCGCACCGTCACCGCCTCGGGCACCTTGCCGATCACGGCATCGACGCGGCCGAAGCGCTGGTTGTTCTCGTTCATCACGCGCGGCTGCACCGTCAACTCCAACGTCGTAGCGGCGCGCTGCACCGTCCACAGCATCGGCCTGGCGCTGCCGTCGGCTGCGAGTTGGCGGATGCGCGTGCGCAACTGATGCGCGTCGGCGATGGCCTGGCCATCGACGCGCAACACCACGTCACCGTTCTTCAGGCCCGCCTTGTCGGCCGGGCCACCGGCCACCGGATCGCCCATCACCGGCGGCGCGAACGGCGGCGCCAGGCCGACGACCTGCGTCAGGAACTTGCCATCGACCTCGCGCTTCTCGGTGCTGTCGAGCGCCAGCGTCACCGGGCGGGTACCCCGCCCCGCAGCGTCGCTGACCTCCAGACGCAGGCGCTCGCCGTCGAGCGCGGCCTGCATGATCTGCCAGCGCAGGTCGGTCATCGAGCGCACGTCTTGCGCCTCGTCGTCGTCACGGCTCCAGCGCTGCACCCAGTCGCCTGAGCGCAGGCCCGCGCGCTCGGCCAGACTGCCGGCCACCGGCGTCGACAGCACGGCCTTGGGCTCTTCGACGCCGATCCAGTTCTGCGTGGCATAGAGCAGCGCCGCGAGGATCAGGTTGGCCGCCGGGCCGGCAGCGACGATGGCCGTGCGCTGCTTCAACGATTTGCGGTTGAAGGCTTGGTCGCGCTCACCCGGCAGCACAGCCTCTTCGCGCTCGTCGAGCATCTTCACGTAACCGCCGAGCGGCAGCGCCGCAACCACGAACTCGGTGTCGCCGCGTTGGCGCCGCCACAGCGTGCGGCCGAAGCCGACCGAGAAGCGCAGCACCTTGACGCCGCACAGCCGCGCCACCTTGTAGTGGCCGTATTCGTGAACGACGATCAGGATCGCCAGTGTGACGATGAAGGCGAGGATGGTGGTCAGCATGTCAGTCGCCTTGCAGTCTCTCGCGCGGCGGCGCGTGCGCGCGCATCGAGCGCCAGCAGATCGGCGATCGTCGCGCCGTCGGCCGCCGTCGGCAGCAGCGCGGAGATGGTCTGCTCGTTGATGCGGTGGATGTCGGTGAAGCGGATCGCACCCTCCAGGAACGCAGCAACCGCCACTTCGTTGGCAGCGTTCAACACCGTCGTGCTGCCTTCGGGCGCTTTGAGGGCGTCCCAGGCCAAGTAAAGACCGGGAAAGCGCGCGCGGTCGGCGGGCTCAAAGGACAAACCCTGCATCGTCGCGAAGTCGAGCTGCGACGCGCCCGATTCGATGCGCTCCGGAAAAGCCAGGCCGAACGCGATCGGCACGCGCATGTCGGGCGTGCCGAGTTGCGCCAACACCGAGTGATCGCGGCAGACGACCATCGAGTGAATGACGCTCTGCGGATGGATCACGACACGCACCTGTTCTGGCTGCAGATCGAACAACCAGCGCGCCTCGATAACTTCGAGCGCCTTGTTCATCATCGTCGCCGAATCGACCGAAATCTTGCGTCCCATGATCCAGTTCGGGTGCGCCACCGCTTCGTCCGGCGTCACGTCGTGCAAGCTGTCGGGCGTGCGCGTGCGAAACGGGCCGCCGGACGCCGTGAGCACGATGTGATCGATGCGCGCGGGCCACGCGCTGCGGTCTTCCGGCAGGCACTGGAAGATCGCCGAGTGCTCGCTGTCGATCGGCAGCAACGTGGCGCCGCCGTCGCGCACCGCGTCCATGAACAGGCGACCGCCGACGACCAGCGCTTCCTTGTTCGCCAGCAGCAGCCGCTTGCCCGCGCGCGCCGCACCGACGCAGGCTTCGAGACCGGCGGCGCCGACGATCGCGGCCATCACCGTGGTCACGTCCGGATGTGCCGCAATCTCCGCCAACGCACGGGGGCCGCTCAGCACTTCGGTGGCCACGCTCTGCGCTCGCAAACGCTGCTGCAACGCGCTGGCCGCCGCGGCGTCGCCGAGCACGGCGTATCGCGGTTTCCAGCGCAGGCACTGCTGTTCGAGCACATCGGCGCGGCGCATGGCGGTCAACGCAAAGACGTCGAAGCGTTCGGGATGCCGGGCCACCACGTCGAGCGTGTTGACACCGACCGAGCCGGTCGCGCCGAGCACGGCCAACGTCTGTTTCGCGCGCGTCATGCCAGCGACCTCAGCGCCATCGCTGCCGGCAACACCGGCATCAGCGCATCGATGCGGTCGAGCACGCCACCGTGGCCCGGCAGAAGGCGACTCGAATCTTTCGCGCCGGCCGCGCGCTTGACCAGCGACTCGAACAGATCGCCGACCACGCTCAAGCCCGCCAGCGCCGCGCTGCCGGCGAACATGCCGATCCAGCCGAAGGCGTTGCGCAGACGCGTGAACAGGCTGGGCGCATCGACAGGCAATGAGTGGTCGACCCACAGTGTCCAGAAGACAGCGAGCAGCGCGACACCGACGAGCCCGCCGTAGACACCCTCCCACGACTTGCCCGGGCTGATCGACGGCGCCAACTTCTTCTTGCCGAATGCGCGGCCGGCGGCATACGCGCCGACGTCTGCCATCCAGACGATGCACAGCACCGAGAGCACGAAGTTGATCGACACCACCCGTGCCTGCGCCAGCGCCAGCCAGCCGACCCACAGCAATACCAGGCCGACCAGCAAGCGCAACGGCGCCGGCCAGCGCGGCCAACCGCTCGGGCCGCCGCGCAAGACGAAGACACTGCCGATGACCCACAGCGCCAGCGTCGCCCACCACCACGTCGCCGGCACGCGGCCGACCGTGCCGCTGTACACCGCCCAGGCGCCCGCGAGTGCCAGCAGCGCGCCCGGGCCGACGGCGGCGATGTCGGCAACGCCGTTCAAGCGCGCCCACTCCCACGCCGCGGCGGCGATGAGCAGCAACGAAACGAGAGCGAACCACATCGGCGCCGATGCAAACACCGCGGGCAGAAGAATTGCGAGCAGCACGAGGGCGGTGATGATGCGGGTGCGAAGCACGAAAGGGGCTTCAGACGGTCGCCGCCTGTGCTGCTGCTGCTTCTTCCGGCAGCCGCCCGCCGTAGCGCCGCTCGCGCTCGCGATAACTCGCGATCGCCGCATCGATCTGCTCGACGCCGAAATCGGGCCACAGGCAGTCGGTGAAATAGAGTTCCGAATACGCCACCTGCCAGAGCAGGAAGTTGCTGATGCGCACTTCACCGCCGGTGCGGATGAAAAGATCGGGGTCGGGCGCAAAGTGCATCGCCATGCGTTTGGACAACACGTCTTCGTCGAGGTCTTGCGCGCGGATGCCGTCAGCCATCGCGCGGCGCGTGGCTTGCACGATGTCCCAGCGGCCGCCGTAGTTGAAGGCCACCGACAGCGTGATGCGCTTGTTGTGCGCGGTCACGCCCTCGGCATGGTCCCAGGCCTCGCGCACCTTGTCCGACACCGCA
>CADEEN010000077.1 GCA_902826345.1 uncultured Burkholderiales bacterium
ACCAGGTGGCCCAGAAGTTGAGCACCAGCGGTTTGCCGCGCAGCGAGGCCATGGTCAGCCGGTCGGGGCCGGGCGTTTCGAAGTCGAGCGCCCACAACTCGGCGCTCGCGCTGTCGTCTGCGGCGCTGCGACGCTGCCACCAGTAGCCGCCCGCGCCCGCCGCGGCGGCGACGGCGGCCACGCCGGCGGCGCTGAGCAAGGTGCGCCGCTTCGTCATGTGCTGGCCTCGATCAGGCGCGCCAGCGCGCGTGCATCGCCACGCCAGGTGTTGCCGGCCGCGTCGGGCACCAGCGCGCCGCGCAGGTCGTCGTGGTCATGCACCGTCAGGTGAACGGCGATGCGCTCATTCAACGCGTCACAGCGCGCGGTCAGGCTGAGCACCGACAGCGGCTCGCCGCGCCGGCCGGCGCCGCCCGCCTCGGCGGTGTCGTAGTCGATGCCCTGGTTGATGAGCGCGATTTCCGGCGCCTTGGCATCGTCGGCGTAGAGATCGATGTGGATCGCAGACAGGCGCGTCGCCGTGCCGCGCCAGACCGCGCCCGACAGGTGCGGGCGGAACTCGGCCAGGCGCTGCATCCACGCCAATGCCAGAGCGCGCAGCGCAGCCAGTTGCGCCGGCTGCGTGTCGGCGCAGAACAGCGCGATGTGTTCGCGCACCGCCTCTTCGACGGCTTCGTTGCTCGGCAATTCGGCCCGCGAGTTGCCGCGCCGATGCCCGATGTCGCGCGCGGCCTTGCGTTTGGCGGCTGCGTACTCCATGCCTTCTTCGACGACGAACCGTGCCGCGGCTGCCGCCAACTCATCGCCGAGCGTGCTGTTCACGGCAGCTCCACCGCACCCATGCGCGCCGAGACCGTGGCGGCGCGGTCGGAAAGGTACGCCGAGCCGATGCGCTTCTCGAAGCGCTTGGGCGCCGGCAGCATCACCGCCAGCCGTGCCGCCTGGCCGACACCGAGCTGTGCGGCGTCGGTGCGAAAGTAGTAGCGCGCCGCCGCCTGCGCGCCGAACAGGCCCTCGCCCCATTCGACGTGGTTCAGGTAGATCTCCAAGATGCGCTGCTTCGACAACAGCGTTTCGAGAGCGTAAGTCAACACCAGTTCCTGACCTTTGCGCAGCGGCGTGCGCTCGCCGGAAAGAAACAGGTTCTTCGCCAGTTGCTGCGTGATCGTGGAGGCGCCGACGAGCTTGGCCGACACCGGCGCCACGTCCGGATTGCGCTTGTCGGCGCGCTCGTTGCGCTTGTCGGCTTGCTCCTGCGCGCGCTGGTTGCGCTCCCAGGCGCGCTCCATCGCGTCCCAATCGACACCGCTGTGATCGGCGAACCCGGCGTCTTCGCTGGCGATCACGGCGCGCTTGATGTTCTTGCCCAGTCGCTCGTCGCCGACCCACTGCTGGCCCCAGGTGATGCGGCCGGTTTCGCTCATCAACCGCCACATCTCGCTGCGCTCGAAGGCGGTGGACTGCGGATCGGCCGCGGCCATGAGCGCGATGCGGCCGACGAAGTAGAGCTGCAACGAGAGAAGACTGACCGCCAGCAGCACGGCCAGCCGCAGCAGATGAGAGCCCCAGCTCATGTCACTTCACCGAGTTGCTCAGCGTCGTTTCCAGCCCGTCGTCGCGCGTGAAGCGAAAGCGCGAGGTGACGACGATCTGGTCGGCCTGCTTGCGCATGTCGGCGGTGAAGTTGCCGAACGGCGAGGCGGCACGCACGATGGCGATGGCGCGCCGGTCGAGCACGCGCGAGTTGGACGGGCGCACGATGTCGGCTTCGACGACGCGGCCGGTTGCATCGACGGTGATGTTCATCGTCAACTCGCCGTACATCTTCTTGCCGTTCTGCTCGGGGAAGTCGCGCGTGCCGCGCTCCTCGATTTTGCGCCGCAGGCTGTCGTAGTAAATCGCGTAGTCGGCTTCGCGCGTGGCCGGGCTGATGTAGCGCTTCTTCGGCCGCGCGTTCTCTTCGTTGACGCGTTTTTCGATCTCGGCGAGCAGTTGCAGCAACTGGCGCCGCCGCTCCTCGCGCGCTTTTTCTTCCGGGTTGCCGGCGTCCTTGGACGGATCGGGCGGCGGCAGCAGCGCGATCTCGCGGCGGATCTGCGCCAGCAGTTGCTGCTGCTCTTCCTGCATGCGCTCGATCTGCTTGCGCGCGTTTTCCAGCGAGTCGCCGGTCTCGATCGTCGCCGCCGGCGGCAGCGGCGATGTGGCGCGGCCGACCGCGGCCTCGCCGCCGCCGGCCAGGTTGGCCTGCGCGATCGCCTGCGCCAGCACCGCGCGCTCGGTGGTCTTGGCGTTGACCAGGATCACTTCGAGCGGCGTGTCCTGAAAGATGCGGTTGAAGCGCTCGGGATCGACGAAGCGGATCGTCAGCAGCACCGCATGAATCGCCAGCGAGACGATGATCGCGCCGTGCAGCGTCGTCAGCCGCCAGCGCTGCTTGTGCTGCACCTCGCGCAGCTCGGCCTGGCGCGTCAGGATGCTGGTGTTGATGTAGTCGCGGCGGGTCATGTCACGTCGATGGCGTTGCCGGCTCGGGCTCGTCGAGGTCGATCGCCAACGCCAGCGGCGCGGCATCCAGCACCTCACTGTCGTCTTCTTCGGTCGTCGCCGCGGCGGGAGCGGCCGCCGCTTCATCCAAACGTGCCAACAAGTTGGCATGAACGTCGAGTGTCAGCGCATCGGTGCCGGTGATGCGCACGCGCACCTGCGCGCCGCGCGGCAGCGCTTCGCAGCCGAGCGCCTTGAAGACCAGCGGCAGCGTGTCGGCGCGCACCAGGCCGTCCTTCATCACCACCGCGTCGAGCTCGGTGATGCCCTGCTGCGCGAGATGCTGAATCGTCCAGAAGCGCTCGATGCCGTGCTGGAAATCGCCGTAGGCGGCATAAGCCGCGTCGAACGACGAGACGACCGAGAACAGCATCGCGTCCTTCGGCTTGAACGGCGCGGCCAGCGCGGCCGTGCGGCCGTGTTTGGCGCAGGCAATGATCTGCCACTGGTTGACGAGATCGACGTAGCGCCGCAGCGGTGACGTGGACCAGGCGTACTGCGCCACGCCCATGCCGGCATGCGGCAGCGGCTTGACGCCCATGCGCACCTTGATGCCAGGCGCGAGGCTGGCCTGGCTGCGGTAGATGCCCGGCACGCCATGCTCGGCGAGCCAGCCGCCCCAGGTGCTGTTGGCCAGGATCATCGCTTCGGCGACGATCAGGTCCAGCGGCGCGCCGCGCTGGCGCGTGGTGATCTGCACGCGCTCGTCGCCTTGCGGTTCGTGGCCGTCGTTGCCGTCGAGCTTGAAGCTGTAGTCCGGGCGGTTGAAGTTCTCCGGCTTGCCGCGCACGACCTCACGGCGCGCCTTCAGCGTCTGCGCGAGCTTGAAGGTGAAGGCGAGTTCTGCGGCGAACGGATAGTCGGCCGAAGCTTCGCCCGACAACGAAGCCTCGGTGATCACCGCATCGAGCTTGTCGTGACGCAGGTTGGCGACGATCGGCACGCGCTCGAGCTGGGTCTCGTGGCCTTTCACGTCGAGCGTGGCCTCGTCGAAGCTGACGTACAGACTCACGGCAGGGCAATCGCGGCCTTCGACCAATGTGTACGCCTCGACGACCGCGTCGGGCAGCATCGTCAGCTTCCAGCCCGGCATGTAGACGGTGGACAGGCGCTGCGACGCCACCTTGTCGATCTCGCTGCCGGTGGCAAACGCCAAGCCCGGCGCCGCGATGTGAATGCCGAGCACGACGGTGCCGCTGCCGATGCCTTGCACCGACAGCGCATCGTCGATCTCAGTGGTGGTCGAGTCGTCGATCGAGAACGCCTGGACGGCGGCGACCGGCAGCGTGTCCTTGATCGCCGGCGCGGTGAGGCCGGCAGGGAAGGCGTGGCCCTTCGGAAACTGGTCGAACAGAAAGCGCTTCCAGTGGAACTGGTAGGCGCTGGTGATCGCGCCCGCGGCCTTCAGCAGATCGAGCGGCGCGCGCTGCGAGCGTTTGGCGGCCTCGACGACGGCCTTGTACTCCGCCGCGTTCTTGTCGGGCTTGAACAAGATCTTGTAGAGCTGCTCGCGCACCGGCGGCGGGCATTGGCCTGCGACGAGCTCATCGGCCCAGGCGGTGATCTGTGCAGCAACCTGCTTCTTGCGCTCGATCGCCAGCAGCGCGGCCTTGACGATCTCTTCCGGCGCTTTCTTGAATTGGCCTTTGCCGATGCGGCGAAAGTAGTGCGGCGCGTCGAACAAGCGGAACAGCGCCGCGGCCTGCTTGTCGACGCCGGCCTTGGCGTCGTAGTAATCACGCGCCAGATCGGCAAAGCCGAACTCGCCTTCGGGCGCGAACTCCCAAGCCAGGTCGAGATCAATGTCGTCCGCCAAAGTCCGCGCGCGGGTCATCAGCTCGGCTGGCGCCGGCTGCTCGAACTTCAGCATCACGTTCGCAGCCTTGACCTTGACGCGTTTGCCCGAGTCGAGCTCCACCTGCATCGAGGCGTCGGACTCGTTCATCACGCGGCCGGCGTGGAACTTGCCGGCGTCGTCGAAGAGGGCGTAGGTCATGAGGGGCGCGATTGTCGCCGAGGCGAAAAGCTATAGCCCCAGGAACGCGAGGATCGCCGGCAGGTGCTCGTCGAAGTCCGACAGCGCATGGTCGCTGCCGTCGATCAGCTTCATCGGCGAGCTGTCGTAGCGGCCGCTCATCTCGCGCCAGTCGAGCACCTCGTCGCCTTTGGCGATGACGGGCAGGTAGCGATCGGGCTGCGTCACCGCGCGCGGCGTCAGCAGGCGCAGCTGCGTCACGTACTCGGGCTTGAAATAAAACGCGTCGTCCGGGTCGTGGAACGACGTCAGCGCGCCGATGTAGCCGGCGAGATCGCGCGCAGGATTGATGGCCGGGTTGAGCAGCACCGCGCGGCAACCGGTTTTCTCGGCGACGACGGTGGCGTAGAAGCCGCCGAGCGAGCTGCCGATGACGGCCATGTGGTCGGTCGGCCAGCGTGCGAGTTCTTCGAACACCAGCTCCATCGACTCGCGCGGCGACGGCGGCAGCTGCGGGCACCACCAATGCACCTCGGGCCGGTGGCGCTGCAGCCAGTCGGCCATGAAGCGCGCCTTGAACGACTTCGGCGAGGAGCGGAAACCGTGCAGGTAGAGCAGGTGGGTGATCGGCTCGTCGTAGGTCATTTGAACTTCGTGCGCATCCCGTCCAGCAGCTTTTGATGGATACCGCCGAAGCTGCCGTTGCTCATGCACAGCACGTGGTCACCCGGCTTCGCGGCGGCGATCACCGCGGCGGCGAGTGCATCGACCTTGTCGGCGACCACCGCCAGCGAGCCCATCGGCGCCAGCGCATCCTGCGCGTCCCAGCCGTAGTTGCCTTGCAGGCAGAACGACAGGTCGGCTTCTTCGAGCGCCCACGGCAGTTGCGCCTTCATCGTGCCGAGCTTCATCGTGTTGCTGCGCGGCTCGAAGACGGCGAGCACGCGCTGCAAACCGACCCGCTGGCGCAGGCCGCCCACCGTGGCGCGGATCGCGGTCGGGTGGTGCGCAAAGTCGTCGTAGACCTTCACGCCGCCGGCTTCGCCGATCAGCTCCATGCGGCGCTTGGCGTTTTCGAACTTGCCGAGTGCCGCGGCGGCGACTTCCGGCGCCACGCCCACGTGCTCGGCCGCACCGATCGCCGCCAGCGCATTCAACTGGTTGTGCTCGCCTTGCAGCTTCCATTCGACACGGCCGATCTTCAGGCTGCCACGCAGCACGTCGAAGGCATGCGGCTCGCCGCGCGCACGCAAGGCGCCCGGCTCTTCGCGTAAAGCGCCGAAGCGCACGACCTCGCTCCAGCAGCCGCGTGTCAGCACGCGTTGCAAGGCTTCGTCGCGTGCATTGACGACGAGCCGCCCTTTGCCCGGCACCGTGCGAACGAGGTGGTGGAACTGCGTTTCGATCGCTGCCAGGTCGGCAAAGATATCGGCGTGATCCATCTCGAGGTTGTTCAGGATCGCCGTGCGCGGCCGGTAGTGCACGAACTTGCTGCGCTTGTCGAAGAGGGCGGTGTCGTACTCGTCGGCTTCGATGACGAAGTATTTGCCGGCACCGAGGCGCGCCGAGATGTCGAAGTTCATCGGCACGCCGCCGATGAGGAAGCCCGGCTTCAACCCCGCCGCTTCGAGCACCCAGGCCAGCATCGCGCTCGTCGTCGTCTTGCCGTGCGTGCCGGCGACGGCCAGCACATGCTGGTGCTTGAGCACGTGTTCGTACAACCATTGCGGCCCGCTGGTGTAGTCGGCGCCGGCGTCGAGGATGGCTTCCATCAACGCGAAATCCTGCGAGCGCGCGCGCGTGACGACATTGCCGATGACGAAGACGTCGGGCGCGAGGCGCATCTGGTCGGCAGAGAAGCCTTCGATCAACTCGATGCCCAGGGCCCGTAGCTGATCGCTCATCGGCGGATAGACATTCGTGTCGCAGCCGGTGACCTTGTGTCCGGCTTCGCGCGCGATCGCCGCGATGCCGCCCATGAAGGTGCCGCAGATGCCGAGGATGTGGAGATGCATGCCAAATTCTAGGCCGCTGATATCGTGCGCCGATGGCCTTTGCACCCGTTCACAACCCCTTTGCCTGGATCGGCACGCACCCGTACGCCTATCCGGTGCTCGAAGCGCTGCACATCGTCGGCATTGCGATGCTGCTCGGCAGCCTTGTGTTGTTCGAGTTGCGCGTCTGGGGCTTCGGCGCCGCGCTGCCGATCGCGCCGCTGGCGCGGCTGGCGCTGCCGCTGACGCTGGCCGGGTTTGCGTTGGCCGCAACCACCGGCTCGCTGATGTTCGCCAGCCAACCGGGCGACTTGATCGCCAACCGCGTGTTCGTCGTCAAGATGGGGCTGGTGATGTTGGCGGGCTTGAACGCAGCGTCGTTCCACGCCCGCGGCGGCGTGGCGCGGATCGATCGCACGGCGCGGATTCAAACCCTGTTGTCAGTCGGGATTTGGCTGGCCGTTATCTTCTGTGGCCGCTGGATCGCCTACTGACGACAAGGAGCCTCGCTCATGGACCGCCGACTCTTGCTGACCGCCGCCGCCGTTCTTCCGCTTGCCGCCCGTGCCCACCATGGTTGGAGCAGCTTCGATCTGGCGCGGCCGATCTACCTCGAAGGGCGCGCCGTCAACGTGGCCTGGCGCAACCCTCACGCCGAACTCGATCTCGATGTCGTGCCTGACTTGAAGGTGCCGGCCGATCTCGCACAGCGTACGGTGCCGGCGCAGTCGGCCAGCGTCGATGGCGCCGGCCTGCTCAAGGCCGCGCAGGTGCCGACGCGCAAGGACAAGCGCTGGCACATCGAACTGGCGCCGCTGTCGCGCATGGACGCATGGAAGACCCCGGAGATCAAGAACGGCGATGCGCTGTCGATGCTGGGCTTCACTTTCGCCGGCGAGAAGGGCGAGCCGATTTTGCGTGTCGAGTATCTGTGGATCGGCGGCAAGACATACGCCTTGCGCTCGTCGCCCGCGTGATCAAAGCGACCTGAACGCCTCGCGCGCCGCCGACAGCGTGGCGTCGATGTCTGCTGCCGTGTGCGCCGCGCTGACGAAGCCGGCTTCGTACAACGCCGGCGCCAGGTACACGCCGCGATCCAGCATGGCGTGAAAAAA
Organism: uncultured Burkholderiales bacterium; assembly: GCA_902826345.1. Taxonomy (GTDB): domain Bacteria; phylum Pseudomonadota; class Gammaproteobacteria; order Burkholderiales; family Burkholderiaceae_C; genus CADEEN01. The sequence continues at coordinate 7,629 of CADEEN010000077.1, forward strand.
GCGGTTGAAACGCTCCTTGTCGGTGGCCATCACGGTGGCGTAGTTCTGCGGCAGGCGTTCGGTGAAGAAGAAGCCGAACATGCCGCCTTCGCTGTCGCTGCAGAACGGCACGCCCGCCGCTTCGGCTTCACGCGCCAGTCCGTCGGCGAGCGCGTGCGTGCGCTGCGACAGCGCCTCGAAGAAGCCCGGCTTGGCGATCTCGCGCAGCGTCGCCAACCCACAGGCCGTCGCCACGGGGTTGCCGCTCAAGGTGCCGGCCTGATAAACCGGACCGAGTGGCGCGAGTTGGCTCATCACGTCGCGGCTGCCACCGAACGCCGCCAGTGGCATGCCGCCGCCGATGACCTTGCCGAAGACGCTGACATCGGGCACGAAGCCGGGGATCGCCTTCGCATACAGGCTCTGCGCACTGTCGAGCGCGACGCGAAAGCCGCTCATGACCTCGTCGAACACCAGCAGCGCGCCGCCCTGCGTGCACAGCTCACGCAAGCGCGTCATGAACGGCACGCTCGCGCGCACGAAGTTCATGTTGCCGGCGATCGGCTCGACCATCACGCACGCCAGCTCACGCGGATGCGCATCGAACGCGGCTTCGAGCGCGGCCACGTCGTTGTACGGCAGCACGATCGTGTCCTTGGCCACTTCGGGCGGCACGCCGGCGGAGGTCGGGTGGCCGAACGTCGCGAGACCTGAGCCGGCCTTGACCAGCAGCGCATCGGCGTGGCCGTGATAACAACCTTCGAACTTGATGAACTTGCTGCGCCCGGTGGCGCCGCGCGCCAGGCGCAGCGCGCTCATGCCGGCTTCGGTGCCGGACGACACGAGCCGCACCTGCTGCATGCTCGGCACCTGCGCCAGGATCGCTTCGGCGAGTTCGATCTCGCGCTCGGTCGGCGCGCCGAACGACAAGCCGTCGCTGGCCGCATGCATCACGGCATCGAGCACCGCAGGGTGGCCGTGGCCGAGGATCATCGGCCCCCAGGAGCCGATGTAGTCGATGTACTTCTTGCCTTCGGCGTCCCACAGATAGGCGCCCTGCGCACGGGCGATGAAGCGCGGCGTGCCGCCGACGGCGCGAAACGCGCGTACGGGCGAGTTGACGCCGCCGGGGATGACCCGTTGAGCGCGCTCGAACAGCGACTGATTAGTGGACACGGCGCGACGCTCCCGGCGGCAGGCCGTTGTTGTCGTCCGGCTCGGCGTCGCCTTCTGCGCCGGCCTCGCCGTCCTCGGGCGGCGGCAGCGCCCAGAAGAAGCGATCCGGAACCACGTTGCCCATGCCGGGCCTGAAACCCGCGTCGAGGCTCTGATCGAGAAACTGCAGCGCTTCGCCGACGGCGTCCGACAACTCCGCGCCGGAAGCCAGCAGCGCCGCCAGCGCCGCCGACAGCGTGTCGCCGGCGCCGACGAAGCCGGCTTCGAAAAGCTCGAACTTCTCGCCCGTGAGGGCGCCCTGCGGCGACGCCAGCACGTTGTCGATCCACTGCTCTTTGCCCTTGCTCGGCAGCATGACGCCGGTAACGAGCACGAAGCGCGCGCCGTGCTCGCCGGCGGCCACGGCCAACTCGCGCGCCGACGGCGCACGCTCGTTGTCCCAATCCGGCAGCAGGAAATCTGTCAGCGTCTTGTGGTTACCGACCAGCACCTCGGCCGCCGGCAGGATCAGCTCGCGAAACGCTTCCATGTAGTTCTGCAGATCGTCTTCATCGACCCAGCCCAGGCTCGGCATGTACGCCACCAGCGGCACGTCGGGGTAATCGGAGAGGATCTCGGCGACCGCAGCGACGTTGTCGGCGTTGCCGAGGAAGCCGACCTTCCAGGCCGCCAGCGTCACGTCTTCGAGGATCGTGCGCGCCTGCTCGGCCACGTGCTCGGCCTCGATTGGGTGCTGGTCGAAGACCTCGGCGCTGTCGCGCAGCACGATCGAGGTGATCACGGGCAGCGTGTGCGCGCCCATCGCGGCGATCGTCGCCACGTCACCGCCGCTGCCGCCGGCGCCCGAGGCATCGCTGGCGTTGAAGCTCATCACGCAGGCCGGAGCGGGCGGCTCTTCGGCGACGGCTGCGCCCGGATCGGCAACGGAGGGGTCAGGGTTCATAGAGGGGCGCACCAGGCGAGCCGCGGCAGCAGGCGATTTATGTGTGGTTCGTGGCAACCGCCGAAGGACTCGAGCCGGACCTCTAGCGGAGCGTGAAGAAAGTACCGTATGTGCCTAGCAGCGCTTGGATTTCTCGTTTTTTCGATCCATACAATAGGTCCGCATTGTAGTGATTGACACGATCTCGTGACCGAACCCTCTCGTACCTGGATGTGCTTGATCTGCGGCTGGATTTACGAAGAATCCAGCGGCGATCCTGAACATGGTCTGCCGGCCGGAACGGCGTGGGCCGATGTGCCGATGAATTGGACGTGCCCGGAATGCGGCGCACGCAAAGAAGATTTCGAGATGGTGCAGCTGTGAGCCGCTGCCCCCCAAAGATGCTCCAAGGAGTAGCCGCCTGATGAACACCGCGACCCAAGCTGCCCACCACTCCGGTGTCAAGGTGCTCGTCATCGACGACAGCAACACCATCCGCCGCAGCGCCGAGATTTTTCTGGCGCAAGGCGGGCATCAGGTGGTGCTGGCCGAAGACGGCTTCGACGCCCTGGCCAAGGTCAACGACCATGCGCCGGAGCTGATCTTCTGCGACATCCTGATGCCGCGCCTGGACGGCTACCAGACCTGCGCCATCATCAAGCGCAACCCCAAGTTCTCCGGCGTGCCGGTCATCATGCTGTCGTCCAAGGACGGCCTGTTCGACAAGGCGCGCGGCCGCATGGTCGGCTCCGAGGATTACCTGACCAAGCCCTTCACCAAGGAACAGTTGCTGCGCGCCGTGCTGCAGTTCAGCAAGCGCGTCGAAGCGCCAGCCGCGGCCTGACGTTCGCGAACCACGCTCTAACGACCCATCATGACCATCCAGAAAATCCTGCTCGTCGATGACAGCAAGACCGAGCTGCATCACCTCACCGACATCCTGACCAAGCGCGGCTACGCGGTGCGCAGCGCCGAGAACGGCGAAGACGCGATGCGCCGCCTGGGCGAGGAAAAGCCCGACCTGATCCTGATGGACGTCGTCATGCCGGGCCAGAACGGCTTTCAGCTGACGCGCGCCATCACCCGCGACCCGCGCTTCGCCGACGTGCCGGTGATCATGTGCACCAGCAAGGGCCTGGAGACCGACAAGGTCTGGGGCATGCGCCAGGGGGCACGCGACTACGTCGTCAAGCCGGTCGACACCGAGTTGCTGCTCGGCAAGATCAAGAACTTCGATTGACGTCATGACGACCCCTCGCTCCATCGAGGCTGACCATGGCTAACCGCGAAGCCCTGCGCGAGCTGCAAACGCGGCTGGCTGCGCGCATGCAGGCCGCGCGCAGCGAGCAGCGAGGCCAGTCGTGGCTCGCGGTCGAGTGCCGCGGCCACGGCTTGCTGCTGCCGCTCGAGCAGGCCGGCGAAATTTTCCCGCCCGCCGCGGTGATGCCGGTGCCGCACACGCAGCCCTGGTTCATCGGCGTGGCCAACCTGCGCGGCGGCCTGCACGGCGTGGTCGACCTGGCCCGCTTTCTCGGCTTGCCCGAAGCGTCGACGACCGAAGCGGTGCGCGAGCAATCGCGCCTGGTCGCTTTCGGCGCAGCGCTCGGCATGAATTGCGCGTTGCTGGTCGACCGCCTGGCCGGCTTGCGCAGCAGCGATCTGATGACCGTGGCGCCGAGCGACGGCGCGGCCCGCCCGGCCTTCGCCGGCGGTGTCCTGATCGACCCTGCACAGCGCACCTGGCAAACCCTCGACCTGGCGCGACTGGCGCAGGACGAGCATTTCCTCTCCATCGTCGCCGCCTGAGCCGACGCCTTCAACCCAAAAGCAGATTTCCTCTGGGGGCCTCATGAGTTTCCTCGACAAGTTCAAAGGCAAAGGCCGCGATGCGGACCGCCGCGACGACGACCTGGCATCGATGTTCGACGAAGTCATTCCGGTGCGTCCGGACGACATGGTGCTGGCAGGCGCTGGCGGCGGAGGTGGCGGTGTCGCTTCGCTGGCGGTCGACCTCTCGGCGCCGACGCAGGCCCCCGCCGTGGGGCCGGGCAACGCCGACTCGTCGATCCTGTCCGAAGTCAATGCCACCGAAACCGGCGGCGACTACAGCGAAACCCGTCTGCCCGGCGCCGACGGCGGCGTGACGGCGGGCACGGGCCTGCCGTTGATCGGCCACCTGCCGCTGGCGCAGCAGCAGCGTGCGCTGATCGGCGCGCTGGCGCTCGGCCTCGGCGGCCTGATCGGCGGCTCGTGGCTGGCGGTCACCGCGGCCAACGAAGGCGCGTCGCAGGTCGGCACGACCGGTCAGGCGCTGATGCAATCGCAGCGTCTGGCCAAATCGGTGTCGCAGGCGCTGCTCGGCAGCGACAGCGCCTTCGGTGAAGTGCGTGAAAGCTCGGACGTGCTCGGCAAGAACCTGCGCGCGTTGAAGGACGGCAGCGCGGAGATGAACGTGAAGGCCGCTCCGTCTGCCGCGCAGGGCGCGATCGAGCCGCTGGTGCCGTTGGTCGAGCGCGCCGAGAAGAATTCGGCGGTCGTGTTGGCGCAGCAGAAGACGCTGACGCAGGTCGGCCAGGCGCTGCGCGCGATCAACCGCCAGTCATCGGAATTGCTTGAAACGGCGGAGACGGTGTCGTCGCTGAAGCTGCAGCAAGACGCCACGGCCGCCGAGCTGTCCGCCGTGGGCCAGCTGGTGATGCTGACGCAGCGCATCGGCAAGAGCGCCAACGAGTTCCTGACCACCGAAGGCGTCAGCCCCGAGGCCGTGTTCCTGCTCGGCAAGGACCTGAACTCATTCCGCGAAATCGCCAACGGCCTGTTGAACGGCAGCGCCGAGTTGCGCCTGGCCGGCACCAAGGACCCGCAGACCAAGGAGCGTCTGCAGCAACTGGTGACGCAGTACGAGAAAACGCGCACCGATGCCAGCGCGATCTTGAACAACCTGCAGGGCCTTGTGGCCGCGCGCGAGGCGCAGGCATCGATCGTTGCCGACAGCGAACCGCTGCGCAAGGGCTTCGAAGAGCTGCAAAGCAAGCTCGAAGGCCGCGGCCTGGGCACCGCCAGCATCGCGCTGATCCTGCTGGGTTTGACCGCGGCGGCACTGTCCGCGCTCGGCTTGTTGCGCCTGTTCGTCGCCGACCAGGGCCAGCGCGCCAAGCTGGCCGAGTCGCAGCGCGTGCAAGCGCAACGCCAGGAGAACGAAGCCAAGCGCGTCAACGACGCCAATCAGGCGGCGATTTTGCGGTTGATGAACGAGTTGCAGACGGTGGCCGAGGGCGACCTGACGCAGACCGCGACCGTCACCGAGGACATCACCGGCGCCATCGCCGACTCGGTGAACTACACGGTGGAAGAGC
>CADEEN010000078.1 GCA_902826345.1 uncultured Burkholderiales bacterium
CGCGTCGCCGCGCGCGCTCGTCGTCGCGATGCTGCCGGTTGCCAGCGGCGTGCTCGTCGGCATCGCCGCCGTCAGCATCGGCTTCGGCAGCGTGCACGGCATGACGCTCGGCTTCGGCTCGACGTTGATCGGCGAGGCGGTGGACTACGCGATCTACTACCTCGTGCAGGCGCGTCAGGGCGGCTGGCGGCAATGGCAGCGCAGCGGCTGGCCGACGATTCGCCTGGGACTGCTGACGTCGGTCTGCGGCTTCGCGGCGCTGGTGCTGTCGGGCTTTCCGGGGCTGGCGCAGTTGGGCGTGTTCTCGCTGGCCGGACTCATCGGCGCGGCGCTGGCCACACGCTTCGTGCTGCCGATCCTGATGCCAAACGGCACGCCCGGCGTCGGCCTGCGTCCTCTGCTCGGCCGTGCCACCGGCGCGGTGCTGCGCGCGATGCCGCCGTGGCGCTGGCCGCTGGTCGCACTCGGTGTCGCGGCCGCGCTGCTGCTGTGGCAGCGCAGCGACCTGTGGCGCGCCGACCTCGGCTCGCTGTCACCCGTCTCCAAAGAGATGATGGCCATCGACAGCAGCCTGCGCGCCGATCTCAGCGCCGGCGATGCGCGCACGCTGGTCGTCGTGCAAGGGCCGAATTTGCAGGCCACGCTCGAAGCCACCGAATCGGTGGCGCGCACGCTCGACGGGCTGCAAGAGCGCGGCGTCATCGGCGGCTACGACAGCGTGACGCGCTGGCTGCCGAGCCTGGCGACGCAGCGCGCGCGCCAGGGTGCGTTGCCCGACAGCGCGGCGCTGCAAAGCGCACTCGCTCAAGCCACCGCCGATGGCCCGCTGCGCGCTGCACGCCTTGCACCCTTCGTTGCCGATGCCGAACGCGCGCGCACGCTGCCGCCGATCGAGCTGCCCGCCCTGCAGGCGGCGGGGCTGAAGACCATCGTCGATGCGCTGGTCGTGCAGCGCGCCGACGGCAGCGTGGCCAGCCTGTTGCCGCTGCAACCGGTGCAAGGCGCGCCGGCGCCGGCCGATGGCGCGTCGGTGGATTCGAGCGACGTGCAGCGCGCGCTGGCATCGCGCACCGATGTGCAGGTGCTCGACATCGGGCCCGAGCTGCGCCGCCTGTACCGCCACTACCTCGAAGAAGCGCAGGGCCAGGCGCTGCTCGGCGCGCTCGGCGTGGTGCTGCTGATGGCCTGGTCGCTGCGCTCGTGGCCGCGGCTGCTCGCGGTGTGCCAGCCGCTGCTGCTGGCGGTGCTGTTGACGATGGGCGGTCTGGCCCTGGCCGGCGTGCAACTCGGCATCCTGCATCTGGTCGGCCTGCTGCTCGTCGTCGCCGTCGGCAGCAATTACGCGTTGTTCTTCGACATGCTGCAACACCAGAGCGCCGCGCCGGACAGCGACATGCTGGCGTCGCTGCTGCTGGCCAACCTGACCACCGTGGCGTCGTTCGGACTGATCGCGCTGTCGAACATCCCGGCGCTGGCGGCGATCGGTGTCGTCGTCGCGCCGGGGGCGTTGCTGGCGTTGTTGTTGTCGGCGGCGTTCGTGCGTGTGAAGGCACGGTCGACGACATGACTTGGCCGATGCCGCCGTTGATCAAGGCGAGTGTCGGTGTGCACGGCCTGGCTGCCGCGTCGCTGCTGCTGCCCGGCGCGTGGCCGTGGGCGGTCGGCGCGGTCGCGCTCAACCACGCCGCGCTGACGGCGGCCGGCCTGTGGCCGCGCAGCACCGTGCTCGGGCCGAACCTGCTGCGCTTGCCCGAGGCCGCGGCGGCGCGCAACGAAATCGCAATCACGATCGACGACGGCCCCGACCCGCGCATCACACCGGCCGTGCTCGGCGTGCTCGCCGCGCACGGCGTGCGCGCCACGTTCTTCTGCATCGCCGAGCGCGCACGCGAGAACCCGGCGCTGACGCGGCGCATCGTCGACGCCGGCCACAGCGTGCAGAACCACAGCCACCACCACCGCCACCACTTCTCGCTGATGGGGCCGCGCGGATTGGCGCGCGAGATCGGTGATGCGCAATCGCTGCTGGCCGACATCACCGGCGTCGCGCCGTTTTGTTTTCGCGCACCGGCCGGCCTGCGCAGCCCGCTGCTCGACCCGGTGCTGCACCGCCTGGGGCTGCACCTGGTGAGCTGGACGCGGCGCGGCTTCGACACGCGAGAGCGCGACCCGGCGCGTGTGCTGGCGCGCCTGACACGGGGCCTGGCCGCCGGCGACATCCTGCTGCTGCACGACGGCCATGCGCAACGCAGCGCCGACGGCAAGCCTGTCGCGCTGCACGTGCTGCCGCGGCTGCTGGCCGCGGTGAAACAGCAGTCGCTGACGCCTGTGACGCTGGCCGCCGCCGTGCCAGAGCGCGGCGACAATCGCGGCGCATGAGTTCCTCCACCGCCATCGCACCGCAAGACGCGTCGCCGCACGAAGCCTGGCGCGCGCTGCTCGACGCCGCCTGCGCGCCGTACAAGGCCTCGGGCCGCTTCGCCTGGCATTGGGCGCGCGGCAAGCTCGGCCGCGACCCGGTATTTCGCGGCATGTTGGAACGCGGCGATCTGCCGGCACGCGCGCGTGTCGTCGACATCGGCTGCGGCCAGGGCCTGATGGCGAGCCTGCTGCACGCCTGCGAACAAGCGCGCCGCTGGCCTGGCGCGTGGGCTGCGGCGCCGTCGGCGCGCGCCTACACCGGCATCGAGTTGATGCAGCGCGACGTCGATCGCGGCACGCCGGCGCTGCGCGCGCTGCCGTTCGCGCCGCGCCTCGTCTGCGCCGACATGCGCGAGGCCGTGCTGCCGGCGTGCGACGTGGTGGTCATCCTCGACGTGCTGCATTACGTGGACATCGCCGCGCAAGACGCCGTGCTGCAACGCGTGCGCGACGCGCTGCACGAAGGCGCGGCCGACAGCCGCACGCAGCGCGCGCCGCGGCTGCTGCTGCGCGTCGGCGACGCGGCGAGCACGCGCGGCTTTGCGATCAGCCAATGGGTCGATCGCGTGGTGACGACGGTGCGCGGCCACCGCGTGCCGCCGACCTGGGGCCGGCCGCTCGCGGCGTGGGTGACGCAACTGCACAACCTCGGCTTCGAGGTCAGCAGCGTGCCGATGAGCCAGGGCACGCCGTTTGCGAATGTGCTGTTGGTGGCGGACCTGACGTGAAGCGTTTCGCCGTCTCGCACTACACATTGGTCACCGCGCTCGGCCACGGCCTTGAAGCGACGCTGGCAGCGCTGCAATCCGATCGCACGGGCCTGGCCGCGCGGCCGTTCGAAACCGCACAGCTCGACACCTGGCTCGGCGTCGTCGATGCAGCCGACACGCTGACGCTCGGCGGTGAATTAGCGAGCTTCGATTGCCGCAACAACCGCCTGGCCGAACTCGGCTTGCGCGCCGACGGCTTCGGCGATGCCGTGCGCGCCGCCGCCGCGCGTTGGGGCGCGCAGCGGATCGGCGTCTTCCTCGGCACCAGCACCGCAGGCATCCTGCAAACCGAAGTCGCCTACCGCGAGCGCGATGCAAGCACCGGCGCGCTGCCGGCGTGGCTGCACTACGGCCACACGCACAACACGTACTCGGTCTCGGCCTACGTGCGCGCCGCGCTCGGCTTGCAGGGGCCGGCGTATGTCGTCTCCACCGCGTGCTCGTCGAGCGCGAAAGTGTTTGCGGCAGCGGCGCGCATGATCGATGCCGGGCTCGTCGATGCTGCGGTCGTCGGCGGCGTGGACAGCCTGTGCATGACGACGCTCTACGGCTTTGCGTCGCTCGAGTTGCTGTCGCCGCAGATCTGCCGGCCGTGGGACGCGGCGCGCAACGGCCTGTCACTCGGCGAGGCGGCTGCGTTCGCGCTGCTCGAACGCGAGTGTGCGCAACCGCAAGCGTGGCTGCTCGGCGCCGGCGAGAGCAGCGACGGCCACCACATGAGCAGCCCGCACCCCGAAGGCGCGGGCGCCGTGCGGGCGATGCGTGCGGCGCTGTCGCAAGCGAAGTTGCAGCCGAGCGACGTGGATTACCTCAACCTGCACGGCACCGGCACGCCGGGCAACGACGCCGCCGAAGACATGGCCGTCTGCGCCGTCTTCGGCGACGACCTGCCGTGCAGCAGCACCAAGGGCCACACGGGGCACACGCTCGGCGCGGCCGGCGGCGTCGAAGCGGCGATCGGCATGCTGGCCTTGGCGCATGGTGTGATGCCGGCGGGCCTGAACGTGCAGACCCCGGACCCGGCGCTGCGCGCGAACTATGTGCGCGAAATGCAGCGCAAGGCGTTGCGCGTCGTCGCCAGCAATTCGTTCGGCTTCGGCGGCAGCAACGCTTGTCTGATCTTCGGTGCCGCATGACGACCGTCGCGGTCATCGGCGTCGGCCTGCTCGGCCCCGGATTGCCGGATTGGACGACGGCGCGGGCGCTGTTGCGCGAGCCCGCCGCATGGCGGCGGCAAGCCACCTTCATTCCTGCGCCGAGCCGCCTGCCCGCGGCCGAACGCCGCCGCGCCGGCAACGTCATCAAGGCGTCTATCGCCGTCGCCGACGAAGCGCTCGCCGCGTCCGGCCTGCAAGCCAGCGAGCTGCCGACCGTCTTCACCTCATCGACCGGCGACCCGCTGAATTGCCATCTGCTGTGTGAAGCGCTGGCGACAGCGGAGCGTCTGGTCTCGCCGACACGTTTCACGAACTCGGTGCACAACGCCGCAGCCGGCTACTGGCACATCGCCACGCAAAGCCGTCAACCGTCGACGAGCCTGGCCGCCTTCGACGCCAGCTTCGCCGCGGGCCTGCTCGAAGCCGCGGTGCAGGTGCACGCCACGCAAGCGCCGGTGTTGCTGGTGGCGTGTGATGTGCCGTACCCCGAGCCGTTGCATGCGCTGCGGCCGGTCGAAGACGTGATGGCCGTGGCGCTGGTGCTGGCGCCCGAGTCGTCGAGTGGCCGCGCGTTGCGCATCGAGACGGCGGATGGCGACGCGCCGATCACGCGCTGCACCGACGCTGCGTTCGAAGCGTTGCGCGTCGGCATCCCTGCAGCGCGTGCACTGCCGTTGCTGCACGCGCTGATCGCCGGCATCCCCAGCACAGTAGTGATCGAAGACTTGCCGGGCTCGACGCTGGCCGTTCACGTCGAGTGATGAAGACATTGCTCAACGCCGCCGACATCGCCGCGCGCGTGCCGCACTGCGGCGCGATGTGCCTGCTGCACGCGCTGCACGAGTCGTCCGACACGCATGTGCTGTGCAGCACGACGAGCCACCACGCGCCCGACAACCCGCTGCGCAGCGCGAGCGGCTTGCTGGCCTGCAACGCCATCGAATACGCCGCGCAGGCGATGGCGCTGCATGGTGCGATCACGGCCGCCGCCGATGCACCACCGCAAGGTGGCCGCTTGGCCAGCGTGCGCGGCGTCAAGCTGCACGTGCTGCGCCTGGACACGATCGAAGGCCGCTTGTTCGTCCATGCCGAGCGGCTGGCCGGCGACGCGGGGCAAGCGATGTACCAGTTCACACTGCGCGACGAGCGACAAAACATCCTGGCGCAGGGTCGGGCGACGGTGCTGTTGAACTCACTTCAGGCTTCGCCAGGCGGTCCGTCGGCAACACAGCAGGAGCATGCAAAGTGACCCGTCAAATTGTCTTCACCACAAAAGCCGCAAAGCCTCCGCCAACTTACAGCCAAGCGGTCAAGGCGGCGGGCCTGGTTTTCGTTTCCGGCACGTCGCCGGCGGATCCGGCCACGGGCGCCATCAACGGTGCAACGATTCAAGAACAAACACGCCAGTGCCTCACCAACATCCGCGCCATCCTCGAGGAAGCTGGCAGCTCCTTGGACAAGCTCGTCAGCGTCACCGTCGTGCTCGCCGACGAAGACGATTTCGCCGGCATGAATGAGGAATGGCTTGCGTGGTTTCCTTCCGATCCGCCGGCGCGCCAGGGCGCCAAGCTGCCAGCGCGTATTCCTGGCCTGAAGATTTCCATTGCAGCCATCGCAGAGGCCTAGGACGGCCCCGCGTCGTGATGGTGACCCCATGTCCATGAACGCAAACTTGATGCCGTTGTCAGGCAAACGCGCCCTCATCACCGGCGCCAGCGGCGCGCTCGGCAGTGCGATCGCCACGCGCCTCGCGGAGATGGGCGCGCATGTGCTGCTGCATGCGAACTCGGGTGCGGCGAAAGCAGAGGCGCTGGCCGACGCGCTGCAAGCCGCGGGCCACAGCGCCGAGCCGATCCAGTTCGACATCACGAGCGACAAGGCCGCCGCCGCCGCCGTCGCGCAGATGCTCATCGCCGGCCCGGTGCAGATCATCGTCAACAACGCCGGCATCCACGACGACGCGGTGTTTCCCGGCATGAAGCCGGCGCAGTGGCACCAGGTGATCGACGTGTCGCTGCACGGTTTTTTCCGCGTCACGCAGCCACTCGTGCTGCCAATGCTGCGCACCCGCTGGGGCCGCATCTTGAACATTTCGTCGGTGGCCGCGCTGGCCGGCAACCGCGGCCAGGTCAACTACGCGGCGGCGAAAGGCGCGCTCAACAGCGCGACCAAGGCGCTGTCGCTCGAACTGGCGAGCCGCGGCGTGACGGTGAATGCCATCGCGCCGGGCATCATCGACAGTCCGATGGCGGCAAGCGCGTTCGATGCCGAAACGATCAAGCGCATCGTGCCGGCGCAACGCGCGGGCACGCCCAAGGAAGTCGCCGCGCTCGCCGGTTTTCTCGCCAGCCCCGAAGCGGGCTACATCACCGGCCAGGTGATCTCGGTCAACGGTGGTCTCTACTGAAGAGGCTTCGCCGGTGCGGTCGCCGCACCGCTGAATTGCGCGCCGCGCAACGCTTCGACGCCGTAGCCACGATTCACATCGAGCCCGGTGATGAACCAATCGTGCGCCGGCAAGCGCAGCGGGTGCACAACCTCTTCGTACGAGCGCATCGGCAGCAGCAGGCCGAAGCGGCGCGCGTGCTCAAAACAATCGACCTCGGCGACCGCGCCGCGTGTGCCTTCATACCCTTCGAGCGTGAAACGCAGGCGGCGCGTGACGTGGTCGTCGCGGTCGATCAGCAAGCTCACGCGGTCGGTCGCGGCGTGGCCCAACCCGGGGCTCAACCAGACGTTGACCACATCGCACAAGCGGCCGTGCACGCGCTCGGCGCCGGCCACGTCAGCGGGCACGGCCAGGCCGGCGGCTTGGCGGCTGGCGACCCACAAGGGGCCGAGCAGGAACAGGCCATAGCCTTCGGCGACCAGCGCCGCTGCGGCGAGCTCGCTCGCGCGCTGGCTCGATTGGCCGTTGAACCAGACCGCGATCTCGCCTTGGTTGCGGCCGGCCGCCGCCAGCGTTTTGCCGCGTTGCCAGAAGACCTGCTTCGTGCCCTTGACGCCCGCATACGCCTGCGCGACGACGCCGGCCGCCGGCATCAGCCGCTCTTGCGACGGCCCGCGAAAGCCTTCGTCGACCACCTCCGGCTGCACGCGGTTGATCAGCGGCCGCCACTGGCCGGCATAGCCGATGTTGATGTCCGAGATCTGCCGGTACGCGGCCAGGCCGTGCGCGTCGGCGCTGTCGGCCAGGCGCTGCGCCGCGGCGGCCGAGGCCTGGGTCGGCGCGCCGGCGGCCAGCGGCAGCGGTGTGCCGCAGGCGCCGAGCAATCCGCTGCCGGCGGGCAGCGCGGCCAGGCCGAGCCAGCGCCGGCGGGTGATCGAAGAGGATGGAGGTGAGGGGTACTGCATGGTCGATAGATTAGGGGCATTGCGGGCAAGCGAGGGCGCGCGCGAGCAAAGGCCTCGGCTACGATTCCGCGCTGATTTTCACCACGGAGGAATCTCATGAGCATGCGTTCGACGACGACGACCACGCTGCCGGCCACGCTGGCCGCCGCCTTCTTTCTCACCGGCTGCCTGACGATGGGCGGCACGAAGAGCGACAGCGCCGCAGCAGCGCCCGCGCCTGCCCCTGCACCGGCCACGGCGGCAGCGCCCGCGGCGCAGAAACCGGCAGCAACGACAGCGGCTGCGGCAGCCCCCGCGCCGTCGAAGATCGGCCCCGGCATGAACGCCGCCGGTGAAGTCACCGACCCGAAGAAGGTCGAGGCCGGTTATGGGCAGAAGGTCAAGGGCTTGAACGATTGGGAAGGCGAGATCACCGGCAAGCCGGCGCCGGGCGGCAAGTTCTCGCAGATCAAGATCGGCATGCCGATGAAGCAGGTCATGGACATCGTCGGCACGCCGACCGACCAGGGCGCCTACGTCACGGGCAAGGCCTTCATCCCATTCTTCTTCGGCTCCGACCGCTACCGCTACGAGCTGGTCTACAAGGGGCAGGGCCGGCTGGTGTTCGCCGGCTCGTCGGGCTTCGACAGCAGCGCCAGCCTGATCTGGATCATTCACAGCGCCGCCGAACAGGGCTACCGAAACTGATGTCGCCCTCGCGCCGAGACGCCTGCGCGCGCCTCGGCGCCTTGGCCTGCGCGGCCCCCGCGGTGGGCTGCACGGCGCTGACGGGGCTGATGCGCTCGAGCCCACTGCCGATGGACATCATTCACGATCAACGCGCCTGCGCCGGCGCCCGCGCGTCGACGCTGCTGGTCTTCCTGCCCGGCGCCTACATGACGCCCGACGAACTGGTGCGCGAAGGTTTCGGCCGCGCGGTGCGCGAGCGCGGCGTGCCGGTGGACCTGTGGTTCGTGCAGACCGAACTGGCGCAACTGGTCGATCGCACGGCGATGCAGCGCCTGGATGCGGACATCGTCGGCGTGGCGCGCGAGCAGGGCTACCGCCGCCTGTGGTTCGCCGGCATTTCGCTCGGCGCGTTTCTGGCGATGGGCTATGCAGCGCGGCAGCCGGGGCGCGTCGAGGGCGTCGTCGGCCTGGGCACCTACCCGGGCCGGCGGCCGCTGCTGCAGGAGATCGAGTCGGCCGGTGGCCTCGCGGCGTGGCAACGCAGCGCCAAGCCGCGCGACGACGATGACCTCGACCACGACATCTGGGCCTGGCTCGCGCGCAGCGATCGCGGCCGTGCGCCGGCGGTCTATCTCGGCCACGGCGCGCAGGACCGGTTTGCCGACGGCCAGGCGCTGATGGGCAGCACGCTCGCCGCCGGCCACGTGGATGTCGTGCCGGGCGGCCATGACTGGGCGCCGTGGCGGACGCTGTGGGCGCGCTGGCTCGATCGCGGCGTGCTCGACCGGGCTTGCAACGCGTGAAGCGCATCGAGCCGGTGGGCGTTGTCGCGCACACGCTGGTGTGTGCGGCCGGCGTGGGGCGCGATGCTTTGTTGCAGGCCTTGGTCGACGGTCGCAGTGCGTTGACGCGCAGCGATGAGCTCGAACGTGGCACCTGGTGCGGACGCGTCCAGGCCCTCGACGCGTTGCCGGGCGCGTGGGCGGCGTGGGACAGCCGTGCGACGAGGTTGGCGTTGTGCGGCTTGCAGGCCGATGGCTTCGACGCGGCCGTCGCCGGCGTGGTGGCGCGTCACGGCGCGGGGCGCGTCGGCCTCGCGCTCGGCACGTCGGCATCGACGATCGCGGTCTCCGAAGCGGCCTACGCACGCGGCCACTTCGACGCGCCGCAAGACCACGAAGCGCTGAACACGTTGCACGGCGTGACGCACTTCGTGCAGCAGCGCCTGGGCTTGCAGGGCCCGGCGCTGACCGTGTCCACCGCCTGTTCATCGAGTGCGAAAGCATTCGCCGTGGCCGAGCGCTGGCTGCGCTCGCAGCTCGTCGATGCGGTGGTCGTCGGCGGCGTCGATGCGCTGTCGAACAGCCTGCTCTACGGCTTCAACGCGCTCGGCCTGCTGTCTTCCGCGCCGTGCCGGCCGTTCGATGCCGGGCGTGCCGGTATCAGCCTCGGTGAAGCCGCCGGCTTCGCGCTGTTGCAGCGCGCGGACGAAGCGCCGTCGGCGCTGCGCCTCGTCGGCTGGGGCGAAGCCAACGATGCGCACCACATGTCGAGCCCGCATCCCGAGGGCCTCGGCGCCGAGCGCGCGTTGGTGGATGCGCTGGCGCGTGCCGGTGTTGCGGCGAACGACATCGGCTACATCAACCTGCACGGCACCGCCAGCGCGCGCAACGACGAGGTCGAAGCCGCCCTCGTCGCCCGCCACTTCCGCGCGCCGACGTTTGCCAGCGCCACCAAGGGCGTGACCGGACACACGATGGGCGCGGCCGGCATCGTCGAGTCGATCGTCTGCCTGCACGCGCTGCAACAGGGCCACTGCCCCGGCACGGCGCACACGCGGGCGGCGGATGCGGCGCTGCCGGAGGCGTTTGCCGCGGTTTTCCACACCGATGCGGCAGACCATGGCGTGCGCACCGCCGCCAATTTTTCGTTCGGCTTCGGCGGCAACAACAGCGTGCTGATCTTCGACAAGGTGGCCGCGCCGTGAGCGAAGCGCGCACCGTCTTCATCGACGCCGCCGTCTTGTGGGCGCGCGAAGCGCCGGGCTGGGCCGCGTGGTGCGTGGCCGTGCGCGGTGAGTCGCCCGCGCCCGCCGTGAAGCCGAACCCGAGCCTGCTCTCGGCCAACGAGCGCCGCCGCGCCAGCGACGCGGTGCTGCTGGCGATCGATGTCGCCGAGCAGGCCGTGGGCGCCAGCGGCCACGACGCGGCGCACCTGGCCAGCGTGTTCACGTCCGCGCACGGCGACTTGCCGGTCACCGACGCGCTGTGCAGCCAGCTCGCGCAGGCGCCGCTGCAACTTTCGCCGACGCGCTTTCACCACTCGGTGCACAACGCGGCGTCGGGCTACTGGGCCATCGCCACCGGCTGCCGCGCGCCGAGCAGCGCGGTGTCCGCCCACGAGCACAGCTTCGCCGCCGGCCTGCTCGAAGCGCTCGTGCACAACGCTTGCGAGGGCGAGCCGGTGCTGCTCGTCGGCTGCGACACCGAAGCGCAGGGCCTGCTGGCCGACGTGAACACGAGCCGCGGCTTGCTCGGCGTGGCGCTGGTGCTGTCGGCCGAGCGCCGGCCGTCGTCGATGGCGGCGCTGCAATGGCAACTCGGCGACGGCCGCGTCGCGCCGCACCCAGTGCGCAGCGCCGCCGCCGAGGCACTGCAAGGCAACGCGATGAACGCCGCGCTGCCGTTGTTCGAATCGCTGGCGCAAGATGATGAGCCGCAGGCCGTCGCGCTGCCCTTGTCCGACGCGCGACATTTGCTGCTGAGGCATCATCGGCTTCGGCCCAACCCAAGCAGTACCCCATGAGCCCAATGCCGCCCGCACAGCATGACGTCATCGTTCTCGGCGGTGGCCTGGCCGGCCTGACGCTGGCGCTGCAACTGCGCCGCCGCTTCCCTGACATCGATGTGCTCGTGCTCGAACGCCATGAGCACCCGGTGCCCGAGGCCTGTCACAAGGTCGGCGAGTCGAGCGTCGAGATCGGCGCGCATTATTTCGAGAACGTGCTCGGCCTGAAGTCGCACCTGATGGACAAGCAGTTGAAGAAGTTCGGCTTCCGCTTCTTCTTCAGTGACGGTCAGCGCGATCTGGCCGCCGTGACCGAGCTCGGCGCGAGCCGGCCGCTGCCGGTGCCGAGCTGGCAGATCGACCGCGGCATCTTCGAGAATTTTCTCGGCGAGGAGGTGCAGCGCCAGGGCGTGCGCTTCGTCGATCAGGCCGTCGTGCGCGGCCTCGAGCTGTCGCACGACGACGCGCCGCACCGCGTGACCTGGCACCGCGCGGGGGCCGAGCCGCAGGTTGCGCGGGCACGCTGGGTGATCGACGCCAGCGGCCGCGCCGGCCTGATCAAGCGCAAGCTCGGCCTGGCGCTGGACAACGCCCACGGCGCGCACGCGGTGTGGTTTCGCATCGGCGAGCGCTTGAACATCGACCAGTGGTGCGACGACGCCGACTGGCGCGCGCGCTGCGTCACGCCGACGCGCTGGTTGTCGACGAACCACATGGTCGGCACCGGCTACTGGCTGTGGCTGATCCCGCTGTCGTCGGGCTCGCACTCGGTGGGCATCGTCGCCGACCCACGTATTCATCCGCTGGAGGAAATGAACACGTTCCCGCGCGCGATGCGCTGGATCGAAAAACACCAGCCGCGGGTCTTCGACGAACTCGACGCGCGCCGCGACAAACTGCAGGACTTCGCCTTCTTCCGCCGCTTCTCGTACGACTGCAGCCAGGTCTTCTCCGCCAACCGCTGGGCGCTGGCCGGCGAGGCCGGGCGCTTTCTCGACCCGTTCTATTCGCCGGGCAGCGACTTCATCGCGATGGGCAACAGCTTCATCACCGAGCTGATCGCCCGTGACCGCGCCGGCAAGCCGCTGGCCGCGCACGCGCAGGTCTACGAGCAAATCTTCCGCAGCTTCTACGACAGCGCGCTGGCGCTGTACGTCGATCAATACCCGCTGTTCGGCGACCCGGAGGTGCTGCCGGTGAAGGTGATCTGGGACTACAGCTACTACTGGGGCGTGCTGGCGCCGCTGTTCATGCACGAGCGCATCGCCGATCTGGCGGTGCTGTCACGGCTGCGCGACGAACTGGCGGACTGTCAGCGTCTGAATGTCGCGGTGCAGAACTTCCTGCGCGCGTGGTCTGCGGTGAGCGCGAAGCGCAACCCGGCGGAGATGCTCGATCAGGCGTCGGTGCCGTGGTTTGCCGAACTCAACCGGCGGCTGCACGACGCGCTCGGCAGCGATGCTTTCGTTGCGCGGCTGAAGCAATCGCACCAGCTGCTGCGCGCACTGGCACAGCAGATCGCCGATCGCGCGCTGCGCGATCATCCAAAGCTGGATGCGAGCGCGTTGCGCGCGGCGATTGGCGCTGCGCCGCTGCAGCCGCACGAGGGCTTGCTGTTCGCGCGCGCCTACGACCGCGCTACGGCTGAAACGGCGGCTGCCGCCTGAGCTTGCGCCAGACGAGCAGCGGCAGGCGCAGGATGAACTCGGCGACGAGCCGCGTGTGCATCCACGTCAGCAGCACGTTGTCGCGGCCGTAGCGGAAGTGCGAGACGCCGCCCTCGTCGGCGGAGAGGTACTTCACCGGCGCATCGACGTTGATCGGCTTCACGCCGCGCCAGGCCAGGCGCACGACGGCCTCGGTGTCGAAGTCGAAGCGGCGCA
>CADEEN010000079.1 GCA_902826345.1 uncultured Burkholderiales bacterium
GGACAACGGGGGGCGGTCGCGGTCAGATTCGACCCAGTTGCCGTCAAGCTCCAGCCCTTCGGACTAAGGTTCGTGATCCGGGCAGCAACAGCAACGCTCCCTAGAAAGCCATAGCGCTTCGATTGACATCTCAGAACCGGACGCGCAGACTTTTTTGCGCGATCTGGCAAAGAGGAGGTGGCTATGCGTCCCAATGGGCCAAGTTGTCTCGAGCGTGTGCTCACATGGCGAGGGCCTGCTCGCGCAGTGATTGTCGCCCTGGCCTCTATCTCGATTGCGAGTTGTGGAGGGGGCGGTGGTGACTCGGGTGGTTCGGGTGGCAATAGCGGAACCACTCCTAATGTCACCCAGCTCAGGCCTTCAGTCTCTACAGATGTTGATGCCGCGGCCGGGTCGCGCATACGAGGGCTGATCTCGACGGTTGGAACATCAGCTGACTTCGGTTCAGGTGTGGCGATAGCTGTCTCCACGCCCACCGGTGAAACTCCCGTCGTCGCGGTTGACGGTGACGGCAACTTGCTCCTTGCAGCCTTGGTCCCGACAGGATCGACCAGCGCGGCACTCGGGGCCGAATCCACAGCGCTATTGCTGATCAGAATCGCCGCCGGCAAAGTCGACTCACCGGCGGCAGCAAACGACCTGAACAGTGCAATTCGCGGCGCCGCTTCCTTTCCACAGCTCACCCAAGCTGTGCGAGATGCAGTTGGCAGCGGCAGTTCACCCATAGAGTCGGCCGATGTTCTGGCGCTTCTGGCACGAACGCTAGCTGACGCACGCGGCGCAACTTCCAGCAACGCGGTGTCTCGGGTACGGGCACAGGCAAGGGTAATAAACCCTTTGGCCCCCACCGCGCTGCCGAAAGAAGTCATTCCCGATCCATTGGCGGGTGGCGTCTCGATAAGGACTGCGTCTGGTTCGGCTGTTCGACTTCGCAACGACACACTGGTGCCTTGGGCCGTCACTGTGGTGACTGACAACGGAGCGACGCCCAGCAACCAGCTCTTACCCGCGGGCCAAGAGCTGACTTTCTCGGTGCGCGGGTCGTCCACTGGCTACAACGTATTGGTTGAACAGGATGCCGAAACGGCGGCCCTGGAGATGAACGCGTTTGTAGCTTCGACCCTTGAAGTGGTTCAAATGTGGGCACCTTTGCCTCTGACAGGATGCAGTGGCGGCCTCAATCGAGTGATCCAAACCACAATCGCCGGCAAACCACCTACCCTCAGTAGCTGGCTCTCTGATGTCAGGGCCATCTCTTCGAGCTTTGAAGGATGCCTCGGCTTTGGACAGCTTTTCGGACAAGCAGTCAGTCTTGCCCTAAAGCTCATGAAACTTGTGGACGTAGTTGGCAACGTTATCGATACGAGGTCCTGGGTCGATTTCATTCGAAGCGCCGACTACTTTTGGAACGTCAGCGGCATCGCTGGCGTTTGCTTGAGCCCTAGCTCCGGCGCGATCGTTGACTGCCCAGTCACATTCCAATTTGCGGAGAGCCGCGTATCTGCCGCGCGCGGGGCCTCGTTCAAGCCCGTCATCGCGTCCATACTGAGCGCCTCCGGGTCAACTGTCCCAGTTGATCCTGCACTGCCACTTCGGTATCAGGCATCGGGCTCGGTCGTTGAGGTTGATCAGGTGTCCGGGCAGACAACAATTCCTTCGTCAGCGCCGTTGGGTACTGCAGCTGATGTCCGTGTCGAAGAACCTTGGTCCGGAGGTACTGGCCAGTTCGCTGTAGTGGTGTCTCATCCGACGGTCACGCCTAGCGCTGCGACGCTCCGCAGCAATGGCACTGCAGATCGAGTCACGCTTTCAATCACCAATGAGGACGGCGGGCCAATTGTGATGCCGACAAGTGGCGTTTCCTGGGCTCCGCTCGATCCGGGTCAAGGATTTGTAGAACTCGTTGAAAGCGTTGCAGCCGCTGGCAAGTACCAATCAACTTGGAAAGCCAAGGACAACACGCCTGAAGGTCAGGTCTACATCAATGCAATTGACCCCCTTACAGGCGAAGTACTCTCTCAAGCCAGAATCAATGTCACGGCGCAGGGCAACACCAAGTTCAAGTACACAGGAAGCGGACTCCGTTCTGCGGGCACAAATATCGATGGCGTCGTAAGTCCACCCGGGCCTATCAGCATCATCGTTACTCTGCTGAATCCAGTCGCCAGCAGTTTCTCAGGCCTCCTGCCAAGCTCAGCAATTGCGAAGGTCGAATACGACTCGTCTGGCGTAGGCCCGCTTGTGCTCACGATCCCTGCTAGCTCCGAGTGGAGCCAGATCCGGTTGACAAATGGCGCGGTCTCCGCTTGGAGCTTCAGCACATTGCTGCAAGATACGAGAGAGCCGTGCCAGTGCAGGAACTCGAGATTGTCGCCGCCAGTTTCCGGGACCATTCGTTTGGCGATCGGTTCGGGAAAGGATCTGCGCTTTTCAGGCCTTGACGAAGGTGCGTCTCGCAGATGTGTCGCGCCCACTTGCCAATACATGGAACTTGGGGGGATTGGAGTTACCCCGGGCTCGTGGGAGGCAGTCCCGGAAACCACACCATAGTGGACGCGACGTCTGCCTGCTCCAAACGCGGTGCAATAGCTGGCATCAACGCTGCGCTACGACAGGAACCAGAGCGGCCCACTCAGCGTAAAGAACGACGCCACCGTCGTCACCAGCAGCGCCGCCGCGCAGAACCCGTCGTGGCCGTGCTTCTGCGCCAGCACCGGGTAGATGCCGAACATCGGCATCGCCGCAAGCGCGATCGCGGCGGTGCGCAGCAGCGGGTTGTCGGCAAGCAGCCACCACGCCAGCGCGGCGACCGCGAGCGGATGGACCACGAGCTTGCCTATCGCCACGGCGGCCAGGTCGCGACGCTGGCCCTGCAGTTGCAGGCCGACGAGCGAGCCGCCGATGACGAACAGCGCGACTGCTGACGAGGCCTGTGCCATCAGGTCGATGGCGCGTTGCAATGGCGCGGGCAGCGCGATGCCGCTCGCTGCAACGGCGATGCCGCCGATGATCGCAATCACCAGCGGATGGCGCAGCAGCGTCATCGCGATCTCACGCAGCGCGGCGGCCACTGACGCGCGCTTTGCGCCGTCACGCTCGGCCAGCGCCAGCACGAGCGGCAGCATCAGCAGGTTCTCGACCATCATCGTCAGCGCGATCGCCACCGCGGCCGGCGCGCCGAGCCAGGGCAGCAGCACCGGCACGCCGACATAGCCGCTGTTGGAGAACGACATGCCCATGGCGATGAAGGCGCGCAACGACGCGCCGCGGCGACGCGCGTACCGCCAGCCCACCGCGAGCGCGAGTAGCGAACCGCCGGCATAGGCGAGCAGGAAGCGTGCGTCGAAGATTTCGGCCACCGGGCGCCGCGCCAGCATCGTGAACAGCAGCGCCGGCAACGCGAAGCGCAGCACGAACTGGCCGAGCACGCGCACGTCGCTGCGCGCCAGCCAGCGCTCGCGCACGGCGACATACCCGAGCCCGATCAGCAAGTAGATCGGGAGGGTGACGTTGAGGATGTTCAGGCCGGTGGTGCCAGTGAACGGCCGCGGGTCATGCCGTCAATTGCTGCTCGAGCTGATGCAGCACGCGATAGCACGGCAGCACCTGCGCCACGCTGCTGTTCGGCTCGCGGCCTTCCTTGATGGCGGCGAAGAACTCGCGGTCCTGCAGTTCGATGCCGTTCATCGACACCGCGACTTGGCTGACGTCGATCTTTTCTTCCTTGCCGTTGAACAGGTCGTCGTAGCGCGCGATGTAGGTGCCAGTGTCGCCGATGTAGCGGAAGAAGGTGCCGAGCGGGCCGTCGTTGTTGAAGCTCAGGCTCAGCGTGCAGATGGCGCCGTTGGCGGCCTTGAGCTGGATGCTCATGTCCATCGCGATGCCGAGTGCCGGATGGATCGGGCCCTGCACCGCGTTGGCCTTGACGATCGGGCTGCCGGCCTGGTACGCGAACAGATCGACGGTGTGCGCAGCGTGGTGCCACAGCAGGTGATCGGTCCAGGAGCGCGCCTGGCCGAGCGCGTTCATGTTGGTGCGGCGGAAGAAATAGGTCTGCACATCCATCTGCTGGATGTTGAACTCCTTGGCCGCGATCTTCTTGTGCACCCACTGGTGGCTCGGGTTGAAGCGCCGCGTGTGGCCGCACATCGCGACCTTGCGGGATTGCTCCGCGAGCTTGGCGACGGCCTCGCCGTCTTTGAGCACATCGCACAGTGGAATCTCCACCTGCACATGCTTGCCGGCTTCGAGGCAGGCCGTGGTCTGTGACGCATGCATCTGCGTCGGCGTGCACAGGATGACGGCATCGACCTCCTTGATCTTCAGGCTCTCTGCAAGATCGATGGCGACATGCGCGATGCCGTACTTGTCTGCCACCTCTTGCGTCTTGGCCAGGTCGCGGCTGATCAGCGAGACCACTTTCACGCCGTCGATCAGCTTGATGGCGTCGAGGTGCTTGATGCCGAAGGCGCCGGCACCGGCGAGTGCAACGTTGATCGTCATGCTTGGTTCTCCAAAATCAGATGGCCGACGGCGGTGTTGCTTGCGGGCACGTGATAGAAGCGGTGACGCTGTTTCGGCGGCTTGCCCTCGCTCATCGCGCCGCGGGCGATGAACCACATCACGAGCTCGATGCCCTCGCTGCCGGCCTCGCGAACGTACTCTAGGTGCGACGTTCCCGCCAGCGCGTCGGGTTCGGTGACCAGGCGGTCGAGAAAGCGGTTGTCCCACTCGGCGTTGATCAGCCCGGCGCGCGGGCCCTGCAGCTGGTGGCTCATGCCGCCGGTGCCCCAGATCTGCACGTTCAGATCCTCGTCGTAGCTCTCCACCGCCTTGCGAATCGCGCGGCCGAGGTTCAGACAGCGCCTGCCGCTCGGCACCGGGTACTGCACGACGTTGACGGCGAACGGGATCACCGGGCACGGCCACGCCTGCGGCTGGCCGCACATCAGCGACAGCGGCACCGTCAGGCCATGATCGACATCCATCTTGTTGACGATGGTCAGGTCGAAGTCGTCCTGGATCACGCTCTGCGCGATGTGCGAGGCGAGCTCCGGATGGCCGATCACCTTGGGCACCGGCCGCGGGCCCCAGCCTTCGTCGGCCGGCGTGTACTCGGCCGCGCAGCCGATGGCGAAAGTTGGAATCATCTCCAGGCTGAACGCGGTGGCGTGGTCGTTGAAGACGAGGAAGATGACGTCGGGCTTGTTCTCTCTCAACCATTGCTTGGAGAATTCGTAGCCCTTGAACAGCGGCTGCCAGTACGGCTCTTCCGTCTTGCCCAAGTCCATCGCAGCGCCGATCGCGGGCACGTGGCTGGTGTAGACGGATGCGGTGATCTTGGCCATGTCAATGCTCCCAGCCCGGCTTGCCGCTGCCCTGCGGTTGATGCTGCGGCTGCGCATCACCGTCTTCTCCGAGCACGCGGTTGCCCTCGGCCGAGCGGCCGCCGTTGATCATCATGTCGCGGTATTCCTGTTCGCTCTTGCCGGTCATCGAGCCGGCCATCTGCTGGAAGCTCTTGCCGTCGGTGGCGCCGATCTTGGCGAGGAAGTAGATGTTGCCGCCCTCGCCGATCGCCTTGTTCAGATCACGCTCCAGCACGGCCTGCTTCTGCGCATCCGTCATCGGCCACTCGTCGAGGTACTTGCGCTCGTCGGCCTTGAAGCGCGCGCGGTTATCGGCCTTCATCAGGCTCATGCAGAACTGGTTGAGCCAGTAGCCCTTGCGCGATTGCTCGGCGTCGAAGATCGTCGTGCCGGGAATGTCGAGATACGGTTTGTGCAGAGCCATCGTCAGGCCTCCTCAGGCCAGTACAAGCGCATCGGGTTCGTCACGAGCAGCTTCTGCTGCAGCTCGGGCGTGACCGCGATGTGCGGAATGAAGTCGACCAACAGCCCGTCGTCGGGCATGTGGTTCTTCAGGTTCGGATGCGGCCAATCGGTTCCCCAGAGCACGCGGTCCGGGAACTGTTCGACGACGCGGCGCGCGAACGGCACCACGTCGCGGTACGCGTTGCGCTCGCCGTTCAACGCCGGCGGGCCGGAGACCGACAGGCGCTCGGGGCAGCTGACCTTGCTCCACACGTTGGCGTGCTGCTGCATGAACTTCAGGAACAGCGTGAACTCGGGGCCGTCGATCGGCTTGGCCACATCGGGCCGGCCCATGTGATCGACGACGATCGTGTTCGGCAGCGCGGTGAAGAAGTCCCACAGCTCGGGCAGATCGACCGCCTCGAAGTAGATGACGACATGCCAGCCGAGCTGGTGGATGCGTGTGGCGATCTCCATCAGCTCATCCTTCGGCGTGAAGTCCACCAGCCGCTTGACGAAGTTGAAGCGCACGCCGCGCACGCCAGCCGCGTGCAGTTCGTTCAGTTCTGCATCGCTGACGCTGCGCTTGACGGTGGCCACGCCGCGTGCCTTGCCGTTGGCAGCGCGGCAGGCATCGACCATCGCGCGGTTGTCTGCACCGTGGCACGTGGCCTGCACGATGACATTGCGCGCGAAGCCGAGGTGGTCGCGAAGCGCGAACAGTTGCTGCTTGCCCGCATCGCACGGCGTGTACTTGCGCTCGGGCGCGAAAGGAAACTCATCGCCCGGGCCGAAGACGTGGCAATGCGCATCGACGCTGCCGGGCGGAAGTTTGAACCGCGGCTTCGTCGGGCCGGCGTACCAGTCGAGCCAGCCGGGGGTCTTGTCGAATGTCATGGCTTTGCTTTCTGCAAGATGCGATCGGCCTCGATGCGCCAGTCGGCGCTGCGCGCGAAGTCTTTCGTGCCCTTGGCACCGAACGCGCCGGCGTCGGCGAGATCTGCAATCCACGCCTGCCGCTCGGCCGTGCCGGCCGCGCTGTGCGGTTCGAGCCCGGCCTCGCGCACGGTCACCGCCACCTCGCGCACCTCTTCGCTGCGGCGGCGTCCGTGCTCGATCACGCGCTGGAAGAAGTACGCCGCCTGCTGTTCCCAATCGATACCGGGAAAGGTTTCGTGCAGCGACGCGATCACCGCGTCTTCGACGCCGTAGTGACGCGCCGTCGTGAAGCTCTCGATCACCATCGCCTCCAGGCCCTTGATCATCACGCTGCGGCACATCTTGGTGGCGCTGGCGACGCCGAGCTGCTCGCTCGAAACCTGGGGCGCGAAGCCGAGTGGCTTCAGCACAGGCTCCAACGCCGCCGCGTGCGGCCCGCCGAGCAGCAGCGGCACTTTGATGCGGTACGGGGGGATCGACGTCATCACCGCGCCTTCGACATAACGGCCACCCGCCGCATCGACGATTTCAGCGGCGCGAATCTTCGCGCCCGGTGAGGCGGAATTGAAGTCGAGGAAGAAAGCGCCCTTCTCGATCGCCGGCGCCACCGCCTGTGCCACCGCGACGGCCTGGCTCGCGGTGACGGCGCTGAGCACGAGGTGCGCGCCGCGCGTCGCGGCAACGTGCGACGCGGCGAGCGCCACGTTCGCCTTCGCCGCATGCTCGCGCAACGCGTTGCCGGCTTCGTTGTCGAGCTTCAGGTCGTACGCGGTGACGTTGTGCCCTTGCGGCACCAGGTCTTCCGCGAGGATGCGGCCGACCTCGCCGTAGCCGATGAGCGCGATGTTCATTCGCGTCAGTCGATGTAGCGCAGTCCCGCCTTCTCCAGCGGCTCGCGCATCTTGTACATGTCCAGGCCCAACACACCCGACGCCAGCTTGTTGCGCTTCTCGCCTTCGTTGGCTTCGCGCGCCACCGCCGCATCGAGCGTCTTCTGCGCCATCGCCCGCGGCACGCAGACGACGCCGTCGTCGTCAGCCACGATCACATCTCCCGGCGTCACCCACGCACCGGCGCACACCACCGGAATGTTCACCGAGCCGAGCGTCGCCTTGACCGTGCCCTTGCTGCTGATCGCCCGGCTCCATACCGGGAAGCGCATTTCTGTCAGCGTCTTCACGTCGCGCACGCCGCCGTCGATGACCAGCGCACGCGCACCGCGCGCCTGGAACGATGTGGCCAGCAGGTCGCCGAAGAAGCCGTCGGTGTTGTCGGTGGTGAGTGCCGCGACGACGATGTCACCGGGTTTGATCTGCTCGGCCACGACGTGCAGCATCCAGTTGTCGCCCGGCTGCAGCAGCACGGTGACTGCGGTGCCCGAGACCTGCGCGCCGGCGTAGATCGGCCGCATGTAGGTCTTCATCAGGCCGACGCGGCCCATCGCCTCATGCACGGTGGACGCGCCGAGCAGGGCGAGCTTGTCGGCCACCTGCGCATCGGCGCGCGCGATGTTGCGGTAAACAACGCCGAGTTCGTACATGGTCAGAGTCCTTTCGTCTTCAATGCGGCATCGAGGCGCGGATAGACGCGCCGTGCGTTGCCTTCGTAGATCATCGCCTTCTGCGCCGCGCTCAACTGCGTGCTCGCTTCGATGTAGCGTTTCGTGTCGTCGTAGTTGAAGCCGGTTTCCGGATCGATGCCGCGCACGGCGCCGATCATCTCGCTGGCGAACAGGATGTTTTCCACTGGCACCACTTTCGTCAGCACATCGATGCCGGGCTGGTGATAGACGCAGGTGTCGAAGAAGACGTTCTTCAACAGGTGGTCCTTCAGCAGCGGCTTCTTCAGCTCCTGCGCCAGGCCGCGATAACGCCCCCAGTGGTATGGCGCCGCGCCGCCGCCGTGCGGGATGACCAGGCGCAGCGTCGGGAAATCCTTGAACAGATCGCCCTGCAGCAGTTGCATGAAGGCCGTCGTGTCGGCGTTGATGTAGTGCGCGCCCGTCGTGTGGAAGCAGGCGTTGCAGCTCGTGCTCACGTGCACCATCGCCGGCAGGTCGTACTCGACCATCTTCTCGTAGATCGGGTACCAGGCGCGGTCGGTCAGCGGCGGTGAGGTCCAGTGCCCGCCCGATGGATCGGGGTTGAGGTTGATGGCGACGTTGCCGTACTGCTCCACGCACTTCACAAGTTCCGGAATGCAGGTCTTCGGATCGACGCCGGGCGACTGCGGAAGCATTGCAGCCGGAATGAAATGCGCGGGGAAGAGTTGCGCCACGCGATAGCAGAGCTCGTTGCAGATCGCCGCCCAGGTGCTTGAGACCTCGAAGTCGCCGATGTGATGCGCCATGAAGCTGGCGCGCGGGGAAAAGATCGTCAGGTCGCTGCCGCGTTCGCGCATCAGCTTCAACTGATTCGCTTCGATGGTTTCGCGCAACTCGTCGTCGGTGATCTTCAGGTCCGCGACCTTCGGCTTGGCCGACGCATCCTTGATGCCGGCGATCTGCTGGTTGCGCCAGTTCTCCAGCGCCTTCGGCGCCGTGGTGTAGTGGCCGTGGATGTCGATGATCATGTCAGCACCGCCCGGCCGTTCCGAAGGTGCTGACGCGCCCCCTCGGGGGGCAGTGAACGAAGTGAGCTTGGGGGTTGTTCATGCGCTCTCCATGCCGTGTGATTGTTTGATCGGGGCGGCCTCGGGCGAGGCCAGACAAGCCAGCAGCGCGCGCGCTGCATCGGGCTGTGTCGCGGCGGTGCAGACGCCGGCCGAAAACGTCGTGGTGATCTGGATCGCCGGCGGCAACGGGCCGACGACATCGATGCCGTCCAGGTGCATCAACTCGCTCAACTGCTGGAAGCCCAGCGCCACGTCGCCACGCGCCACCAGTGCACCCACCGGCACGCCCGGCGGCGCGGTGACGATGCGCGCAGCGATCTCTTGCGCGATGCCCCAGCGCTCGAACAACCTGGACAGCTGCACGCCGCTCGGGCCGGTGGAGTAGCCGAGCGTCGGCGCGGCGAGCACCGCGCGCTTGACCGCCTCTTCGTTCGAGATGTCGGGATGCACCGCGCCGGCCTTGACCGCCACGGCCACGCCGGAGTGCACGAGATCGACCTTGCTGCCCGACACCACGTGGCCGGCCGCGACGAGCTTGTCGATCGCATCGCTGGCCAGCACCACCACGTCGAAGACCTCGCCGCCCTGAACCCGCTTGGCGGCATCGACGCCGCCGACCGATTCGATGGCCACCGGCAGCCCATACGCGGCAGTCAACTCGGCCAGCAAGGCACGTGTGGCCATCGAGGAAATGCCGGTGATCAAGGGCGGGGGCATGGGGGGAATTGTGAGCCTGCAGGGCATGCCGATCCAGACGGGTCGGCCACTAGCAGTTATTGCTTTTTGGCATGGCCACGCGGCCGGCGCTCGGGCGCCGGCAATCGCGCCACCAGGGCGGTCAGCATCTGTCGCGCCTGCCGCGTCAGCGGCGTCGGCGGCTTGGTGGCCGACTGCGCCAGGCACAACACGCTCGGCAGCTCGGGGCGCACGATGCGCCGCACCACCAGCTCGGCGGCGCGGCCCGAGGCGACGACCGCGCTGGCGTTCAACACCGCGTGTCCCATGCGCGCGCAGACCAGGTCGATGATGGCCGGGATGCTCGACACCTCGCAGCCGATATCCAGCGACACGCCTGCGAGCGTGGCCTGCGATTCGAGCAGGCGGCGCAGCGACTGGTGGCGCTCGGGCACGATCAACGCATACGCGCCGAGTTCGCGCAGCGGCACCGTCGTCGGCAAGGTCTTTTTGCCGCGCGGCGCTGGCTGCACCAGGCACAGCGGCTCGTGCAGCAGCGGCGTGATCTCCAGCGACGCCGAGGGCTCGGGGTTGTAGACCAGACCGAGATCGGCGCGGCCACTGCCGATCCACTCGGCGATGTAGGAGCTCAAGCCTTCGACGACGGTGACCCGCGCCTGCGGCAATTGGGCGCGAAAGCCTTCGATCAGCGGCAGCGTCAGTCGCCGGCCGATCGACGGCGGCAGGCCGATCGTCACCTGCCCCACCGGCGCGTCACGCTGCGCGCCCAGATCGGCGCGCGCTTGCGCCACCTGCTGCAGGATCGACACGCCGTGCTCGAACAGACGACGCCCGGCCGGTGTGAGCGCGACGCCGCGGCCATTGCGCAGCAGCAGCGTTTCGCGCAGATCGGTTTCGAGCAGCCGCACCTGGCGCGACAACGCGGGCTGCGCGATGTCGAGCACGCGCGCGGCCTTGCTGAAGCTGCCGAGCTCGGCGACGCGGACGAAGCTCTCGAGCTGGCGCAGGTTCATTGGCGTTCGATGTTCGCTAGCACGATGACCTCGGACCAGCGCTTGATTTCGCTGCCGAGCAGTCGCCGCAACTGCTCCGGCGTGCCGCCTTGCGCGCGCACGCCGAGCGCTTGCAGCTGCGACTGCACCGACGGCATCGCCAGCGCCTGCAACGCCGCGCGCTGCAAACGATCGATCACAGCAGGCGGCGTCTTCGCCGGTGCAGCCAACGCGTTCCACGACGCGACGTCGTAGACCGGCAGGCCCGACTCCGCGACCGTCGGCACCTCGGGCAGCGCGGCGAAGCGCCGGTCCGATGTGACGGCCAGCGCGCGCAACACCTTGCCCTGCACCTGGCCGAGCATCGGCCCGAGGATTTCGAAACCGACGTCGATCTCGCCGGCGCGCAAGGCCGTGATCACCGCCGGCGTGCCCTTGTACGGCACGATCACCGCGTCGATGCCCGCGAGCGACTTGAAGTACTCGGCCGCCAGGTGCTGCGTGCTGCCGGCGGCGATCGTGCCGATGGTCAGCTTGCCCGGCTGCGCCCGCACACGCGCCAGCAGATGAGCGACCGTCTTCAATGGCGAATCGGCGGCGACGAACAACGCGAGGTCGAAGAAGCCGAGCGTCGTGATCGGCGCGAAGTCATTGACTGCATCGAACGGCAGCTTGCGGAACAGCCCGGCGCTGACGGCGTTGGCGTTGCTCATCAGCAGTAGCGTCGAGCCGTCCGGTGCGGCGCGCGCCACCTGCTGCGAGCCGACGATGGCGCCGGCGCTCGGCTTGTTGTCGACGACGATCGGCTGTTGCAGCGAGGCGCTCATTTCCTTGGCAACCGCGCGCGCCGTCAGGTCGGCGATGCCACCGGGCGCGAACGGCACGACGAGCGTGATCGCGCGGCTCTGGGCAGCAGCGGGCAGCGCGACAAGCAGCGCCGCCTGCGCGCAAGCCGCAAGCACGCCGCGGCGGCCCGGATCGACATCGAGTGCGTGCATCACTTCAGCCTCCCCTGCCGCGAGAGGCCAGGCGCGAACCTTGATCCAGGGCAAGGCGTCGCGAAGGGCGCACGCGCATGCTGCGGTACATGGACCCGTCGGCGATCCGCGTCATCCAGGCCGAGCACCAGGCGCTGTCGGCGATGCTGCGCTCGCTGCTGATGCTGATCGACCGCTCGCAGCGCCTGCGTGCACCACCGCCGTTCGACGTGATGCGCGCGATGCTGTTCTACATCGACGAGTTTCCCGAGCGCCTGCACCATCCGAAAGAGAGCGATCTGCTGTTCCCGAAAATTCGCGCGCGGCGACCGGACCTGGCATCGGTGTTCGACGCGCTCGACGAAGACCACCGCTGCGGCGAAGCCTCGGCGCGCGATCTGCAGCACCGCCTGCTGGCGTACGAGCTGCTCGGCGAGCCGCGGCGCGAGGCCTTCGAATCGGCCGCGAAGCGCTACGTCGAACAGTACCTGCGCCACATGTCGCTCGAAGAGTCCACCGTATTGCCTGCCGCGCGCGCGGCGCTGCTGCCCGAGGACTGGCATGACCTGAACGTGGCCTTCGAAGCCAACCGCGACCCGCTCGCCGGCCATGACCCGAGCGGCGAGTTCGCGCCGCTGTTTCGCCGCATCGTCGACACCGCGCCGGCGCCGGTGGGTCTGGGCTGAGCACACGCGGCGTAAGCCGCTGCGCACAGCTTTACCTTGCTTCACGTCAGCGCGCGTCGCGGCCGGCCGTTGTGGGGGAACCTTCACTGACAAAGGTTCGTCATGGGCCATCTTCCGCTTCATCGTGGCCGCTCGGCCGCCATGCTCGTTGCATTGGCGGCCGCGCTCGGCGGCTGCGTGATCGTGCCGAACCATCGTGGTCACGGTGGCTATGGCGGCCACCGCGGCGAACCTGTCTACCGTGGTGAGCCGGACGATTACGTC
>CADEEN010000080.1 GCA_902826345.1 uncultured Burkholderiales bacterium
TACGGCACCAACAACGAGTTCGGCTTCGACTACCTGCGCGACAACATGGTCCAGGCGACTGAAGACCGCTCGCAGCGCGGCCTGTCGTACGCCATCGTCGACGAGGTCGATTCGATCCTGATCGACGAGGCGCGCACGCCGCTGATCATCAGCGGCCAGGCCGAAGACCACACCGAGATGTACGTGCGCATCAACGCCGTCGTGCCGCAGTTGAAGCAGCAGATCGGCGAAGAAGATTTGCGCACCGGCGAAGGCGTGATCGAGCCCGGCGACTTCACGCTCGATGAGAAGGGCCGACAGGTCTTCCTCACCGAGCGCGGCCATGAGAACGCCGAAAGCATGCTCGGCGCGGCCAGCCTGCTGGCCGAAGGCGCGAGTTTGTACGACCCGGCCAACATCACGTTGATGCACCACGTGTACGCCGCGCTGCGGGCGAAACACCTCTACCACCGCGACCAGCATTACGTGGTGCAGAACGGCGAAGTCATCATCGTCGACGAGTTCACCGGCCGCCTGATGACCGGTCGCCGCTGGAGCGACGGCCTGCATCAGGCGGTCGAAGCCAAGGAAGGCGTCGCCATCCAGAGCGAGAACCAGACGCTGGCGTCGATCACCTTCCAGAACTACTTCCGCATGTACGGCAAGCTCTCGGGCATGACCGGCACGGCCGACACCGAGGCCTACGAGTTCCAGGAGATCTACGGCCTGGAGACGGTGGTCATCCCGCCGAACAAGCCGACGATCCGCAAGGACGAGTTGGACCTCGTCTACAAGACGAGCAAGGAGAAGTACGACGCCGTCATCAACGACATCCGCGACTGCCACGAGCGCGGCCAGCCGGTGCTGGTCGGCACGACGTCGATCGAGAACTCCGAGCTGATCGCCGGGCTGCTCGAAAAGGTCAGCCTGCCGCACCAGGTGTTGAACGCCAAGCAGCACGCCAAGGAGGCCGAGATCGTCGCGCAGGCCGGGCGGCCGGGCGTGATCACGATCGCCACCAACATGGCCGGGCGGGGGACCGACATCGTGCTCGACGGCAACGTCGAGAAGCAGGTCCACTTCCTGGAGGTCGACGAGTCGATTGCTGCAGACGACCGCGCCCAGCGCATCGCGCAACTGCACGGCGAGTGGCAGGGGCTGCACGACAAGGTCAAGGCTGAAGGCGGCTTGCGCATCATCGCCACCGAACGCCACGAGTCGCGCCGCATAGACAACCAGCTGCGTGGCCGCTCCGGCCGCCAGGGCGACCCGGGCGCGTCGCGCTTCTACTTGAGCCTCGACGATTCGCTGATGCGCATCTTCGCCGGCGACCGCGTGCGCTCGATCATGGACCGGCTGAAGATGCCCGAAGGCGAAGCCATCGAAGCGGGGATCGTCACGCGCAGCATCGAAGGCGCGCAGCGCAAGGTCGAGGCGCGCAACTTCGACATGCGCAAGCAACTGCTCGAGTACGACGACGTCGCCAACGACCAGCGCAAGGTCATCTACCAGCAGCGAAACGACATTCTCGAAGCGGCGTCACTGACCGAGATCACGGCCAACCTGCGCAAGAGCGCGATGGAAGACGTGGTGCGCAGCTTCGTGCCGGCCGACAGCCTGGAAGAGCAGTGGGACATCGACGGCCTGGAGAAGACGCTGCGCGACGAGTGGCACCTCGACCTGCCGTTGAAGGCCGAGGTCGAAAAGGCCGACTCGATCACCGACGAAGAGATCCTCGAAAAGGTGCAGGCCGCAGCCGACAAGGCCTTTGCGGCCAAGCTCGAAGTCGTCGGCGACGAGCAGTTCACGCCCTTCATGCGCATGGTGATGCTGCAGCAGATCGACACGCACTGGCGCGAGCACCTGGCTTCGCTCGACTACCTGCGCCAGGGCATCCATCTGCGCGGCTACGCGCAGAAGAACCCGAAGCAGGAGTACAAGCGCGAAGCCTTCGAGCTGTTCTCGCAACTGCTCGGCCTGGTGAAGATGGAAGTCACGCGCGTTCTGATGACCGTGCGCATCCAGACGCAGGAGCAGGTGGCGCAGGCCGCCGAGGCGCTGGAAGAGAGGGCGGCGCAGGTCAGCAACGTCACCTACACGCATCCGAACGAAGACGGCAGCGTGTCCGAAGAGCCCGATCCTGCGACGCAGGTCGCGGCCATGGCCCGCGTTGGCCGCAACGACCCCTGCCCCTGCGGCAGCGGCAAGAAGTTCAAGCTCTGCCACGGCAAGTTGAGCTGAAAACTCAGCGGCCTCAGCCCCGTAAGGCCCAGTGCCACTGCAAGCGGTGCTTGGCCCAGAGCCACCACGCGCGCCACGCGCCGAATGTCGGTCGGTCGATGACATCGCGCACGTAGGCGGCATACATGGGAACGAAGGCCTGCGTGCGCTCGCGGCACTGCGGCGCCGGCAGCGACTGACGCTGCGCTCGCTCCTGCTGCACCAACTCCCAGGCCACGCTCTGCAGCGCACGTGCGGCGTCGGCGTCGAGGCCTGCGGGCACCGACGCGCCGGTGGGCGAGCGCTCGAACAGCGTCGCGACCACGACGAGTGACATGAAGTACGAACCCAGCGGACTCAGATGCACGTCATCGCGCAACAGCGCGGCCACGCTCACGCCGGCAACGCCGCCCTGCTGCACACGCTCGACCAGCGCGGCCAGCAACGCGGCGGCGGGCAGGAACTCGACGCGGTCGCTGCGACCCTCGGCCGCCAGCGACGCGTTGAGGCGCGTGGCCAGGCATTGCCAGATCGGTGACGCGGTACGCTCATAGGCGATCCAGCGTCTTGGGTTGGAGGTGTCGTCCAGGTTCAACCACGGCGCGTAGAACCACGTGCGGCCGCGCGGGTCCGCTGCGATCAGCCGCTCGTGCAGGCGGCGCAACTGGCCGGCGCTGTCGTTCCACACGAGGTTGCCGACGAGCGTGTGCTGCTCGGTGACGAGCAGCGTGTCGACGGCCTCGCGCGGCCATGCGCCCGCGGCGACGCGCTCGCGCATCGACGAGCCCGGCGGCGTGTCGCGCTCCCATTGCTGCAGCGGCGTGCCCAGGCTTGCGGCGATGGCAGCCACATCGCGCGGCAGCGGCTCGTCGAGCAGGCTGTGACCGGAGTAGAAGAGCCTTTGCGGCGGCGTGTTTTGTGCAACCACGGACGTGACGATGCAAAGAGCGCAGGCGGTGGTGATGAAACGCTTCATGGGCGACGAGGGTGCGGCTCCTACAATTCTCGTCCACGCCGCCCGCCACACCCGACTGCCATGCCTGTCAACCTGCAAGCCCCTCTGGCCACCGATCTGCACCCGGTGGCCGGTGTTCGCATCGGCACCGCGATGGCCGGTGTGCGCAAGGCCAACCGGCGCGACCTCGTCGTCTTCACGCTCGACGAAGGCGCGGTCGCCGCTGGCGTGTTCACGCGCAACCGCTTCTGCGCCGCGCCGGTGCAGGTCTGCCGCGAGCATTTGCAGAAGAACAGCGGCATCCGCGCCATCGTCATCAACACCGGCAATGCCAACGCTGGCACCGGCGCCGAGGGTCTTGCGCGCGCGCGCCAGACCTGCGATGCGCTGGCGCGGCAATTGAAGATCGAGCCCGAGCAGGTGCTGCCGTTTTCCACCGGCGTGATCATGGAAACGCTGCCGGTCGATCGCATCGTCGCCGGTCTGCCGGCCGCGCTGGCCGACTTGTCGCCGGCGCATTGGCTCGACGCCGCGCAGGGCATCATGACCACCGACACGCTGCCGAAGGCGGCGAGCAAGCAGGTGATCATCGGCGGCAAGACCGTGACAGTCACCGGCATCGCCAAGGGCGCCGGCATGATCCGGCCGAACATGGCGACGATGCTCGGCTTCATCGCCACCGACGCGGTGATCGAGCCGTCGCTGATGCAAGTGCTGGTGCGCGAAGCCGCCGACCAGAGCTTCAACCGCATCACCATCGACGGCGACACCAGCACGAATGATTCCTTCGTGCTCATCGCCACGCAGCGCGCCGGCCATGCTCGAATCATGCAGCTGGAATCGCCGGAGGGCGCATTGCTGCGCGAAGCCGTTTTCAGCGTCGCGCGCGCATTGGCACAGGCGATCGTGCGCGACGGCGAGGGCGCGACGAAGTTCATCACCGTGCGCGTCGATGGCGGACGGACGAAAGAAGAGTGCCGCCTGGCCGCCTACGCGATCGCGCATTCGCCGCTGGTGAAGACGGCGTTCTTCGCCAGCGACCCGAACCTCGGCCGCATCCTCGCCGCGGTCGGCTACGCCGGCATCGATGACCTCGATCAAGGCCTGATCGATCTCTTCCTCGACGACGTGCATGTCGTCGTCAACGGCGGCCGCCACGCGGCGTACCAGGAAGCCGACGGCCAGCGCGTGATGAAGCAAAGCGAAATCACGATCCGCGTCGATCTGCACCGAGGCCCGGCGCACGCCACGGTCTGGACCTGCGACTTGTCGCACGACTACGTCACCATCAATGCGGACTACAGAAGCTAGGGAAAAGGGCTGTTCGGCGGCCGGCGCCGCTGATACATTGCCTGCACTCCAGCGAGACCTGCCGATGACCACCACCCACGACATCCCGAACCCACGACGACTGCGTCGCGTGTTCGCCGTCGGTGCGCGCATCGACCCGTAGTTTTCTCGCTCCAGCATCCCGTCGGGCCTGCGCTGAGCGATCAGTGTCAGGCCCGAACTGTTTTGTCTTTCGTCATCATGCTGTCACTCGTTTTGCCGTCGCGTTGGTGGCCTGCACTGAAGCAGCGCTTTGCGCTGCCCGCGAACGACCTGCTGCGCGACGCGGCCTACCGGCGCCTGTGGACGTCGATCCTGATCTCTTCGCTCGGCGGCCAGGTGACGATGCTGGCGCTGCCGCTCACCGCCGTCGTGCTGCTGCACGCCACGCCGACGCAGATGGGCCTGCTCGTCGCGTGCGAGATCGCGCCCTTCGTGCTGTTGTCGCTGCCCTCCGGCGTGTGGCTCGACCGCGTGCGCAAACTGCCCGTCTACATCGGTGGCGAGCTCAGCCTGGCCGTGATCGTCGCCAGCGTGCCGGCTGCGCACTATCTCGGCTGGCTGGCGATGCCATGGATGTACGTCGCCGGGTTCGTCATGGGCTGCGTCTACTGCGTCGCCGGCTCGGCAGCGCAAATCGTGCTGACGCAGGTCGTGTCGCGCGATCGTCTGGTCGAAGCCCACGCGCGCAATGCGCTGGCGAGTTCGGGCGCCGAAGTCGCCGGCCCCGGATTCGCCGGCGCGTTGATCAAGGCCGTCGGCGCGCCGGTGGCGCTGTTGCTCGATGCGCTGATGCTGGTCGGCTCGGTGCTCATCTTGCGCGGCGTGCGCGTGCAGGAGGTGATCACGCCGTCGAAAGACGTTCACTTCTGGCGTGACCTGAAAGCCGGCATCCGCTTCGTGCGCGGCACGCCGCTGCTGGTGACGATGGCCTGCACCGTCGGCGTTTGGCAGATGTGCCATCACGCGGCGATCGTCGTGCAGATCCTGTTCGCCACACGCACGCTCGGCCTCAGCGAATCGCAGATCGGCCTGTCCTTCGTCGGCCTGGGCGCCGGCACCGTGCTCGCGAGCACGACGGGTCACCGCATCTCATCGCGCATCGGCCCGGGGCCGTGCCTGTTGCTCGGCATCGCGATCTGCGGCGCCGGCTGGCTGCTGCTCGCTGCCGCGCCGGCTAATGCCTGGGGCCGCTTCATGTTCGCGCTGATGCTGTTCCTCTTCGGCTTCGGCGCGGTGCTCGGCTTCATCAACTTCCTGTCCTTGCGCCAGGCGGTCACGCCGGCGCCGCTGCTCGGCCGCATGACGAGCACGATGCGTTGGCTGACGCTACTGCCGGCCGGGCCGGGAGCGTTGATGGGCGGCGCGCTCGGCGAGCATCTGAGCCTGCGCGCGTCGCTCGTCTTCGCCGGCGGCGTGACCTTGATTGCGGCCTTGGTGGCGTGGCGCTGGTCCATGCTGCGCGAGGCGTGCGAGTTGCCGGCGCCGGAGAACGCAGACGATGCCCTCGGCGCCGAGGCCGCCGTGTCGGCGTTGCCCGGCGACGACGTGTCGTCAGACGCCGAGCCGGCCGGCGTGCGGAGAGAAGCGATCGACCGCGTCGGTGACAAGCCCGTCGAGCCCCATGCCGAGCAGGGCGCGCGCGCTTGAATCGTCGTTGACCGTGTAGCACAGTGCCCACAGGTTCGCGGCGTGCAGGCGCGCCACCATCGCGGTGTCGTACACGCGGTGGTTGGCGACGACGGCGACGCAGCCCAGGCCTTGCGCGCGTTCGAACCAGCCCTCGACCAGCGTGTCGATCAGCAGCGCACGCGGCAGTCGCGGCGCCGCGGCGCGCGCGCCTTCGAGCGCGTCGGGTTCGAACGAGCTGAGCAGCGGCGGCAGCGTGCGGTCCCGCCACAGCCGCTCGGCTTCACGCGCCACGACCTCGCCGGTGCGGCGCTCGACCCCGGGCGTCGGCTTGATCTCGATGTTCAGCGCATGGCTGTTGGCGAGGCAGAACGCGGCGATGCTGCCCAGCGTCGGCAGCGGCTCGCCCGCGTACGCACGGCTGTGCCACGAGCCGGCATCGATGCGCGACAGCTCGGCCCAAGTCTTCTCACCGGCAACGCCTTTGACGTTGCTCGTGCGATCGAGCGTCGCGTCGTGCAGCAGAAATGGCAGGCCGTCGGCCGAGAGCTTCACGTCGCATTCGAAAGCCGAATAGCCGTGCCGCGCGCCCAAACGAAACGCCGCCAACGTGTTCTCGGGTGCGAGCTTGCCGGCGCCGCGATGGGCGATCCAGAGTGGCCAGGGCGACAGCGTCATACCCTCTGTCGCGTCTGCGGATCGAACCAATGCAGATGCTGCGCTTCGACGGCGACCGTCAACACGCTGCCGACGACCGGCGCGGGGAGCGTTGCATCGAGGCGCACGGTGAACGAGGTCTCGCCGAGCTTGCAGTAAACGAGCCGCTCGGCGCCGAGCATCTCGACGACATCGACCTTCAGCGACCAGCCGCTCGCCGCCGGGTCGGCATGCTCGGGTCTCACGCCGAGCAGCAGTGCGCCGCTGCGTGGCGCTGCGGCCGGTAGCTGCAGCGTCACGCCATCGATGTTGAAGCGCGTGCCGTCGGCCTGGCCTTCCATCAGGTTCATCGGCGGGCTGCCGATGAAGCTGGCGACGAAGGTGGTGGCCGGGCGTTGGTACACCTCTTCCGGCGTGCCGATCTGCTCCATGCGGCCGGCGTTCATGACGATCATGCGTTCGGCCAGCGTCATCGCTTCGACCTGGTCGTGGGTGACGAAGAGCGAGGTCGTGCCGAGCTCGGCATGCAGCTTCTGGATTTCCAAGCGCGTCTGCGCGCGCAGCTTGGCGTCGAGATTGCTCAGCGGTTCGTCGAACAGGTACACCGCGGGCTGGCGCACGATGGCGCGGCCCATGGCGACACGCTGGCGCTGACCGCCGGAGAGTTCGCGCGGCTTGCGTTGCAGCAACGTCGACAACTCCAGAATCTTCGCCGCCTTGTTGACGCGCGTGTCGATGTCGGCCTTGCTGACCTTGGCGATCTTCAGGCCGTAGGCCATGTTGTCGTACACGCTCATGTGCGGATACAGCGCGTAGTTCTGGAAGACCATCGCGATGTCGCGCTCCGACGGCTCGAGCTGGTTGACGATGCGGCCTGCAATGTGGATTTCACCGCCGGTGATTTCCTCCAGCCCCGCCACCATGCGCAGCAGCGTGCTCTTGCCGCAGCCGCTCGGGCCGACGATGACGATGAACTCGCCGTCGGCGATCTCGGCGTTGACGCCGTGGATGACCTTGTTCAGCTTGGCGCCGGTGCCGTAGGCCTTCTCGACATTGCGCAGTGAGATCGCACCCATCGTTCTCGTCCCCTATTGGTCGTTGTTCGGCAAGGCCAGGTAGTCCCAGGTGACGAAGGCTTCGCGGTCGTCGAGCTTGAAGGCGTCGATCGGCGACCAGCCGCCGGCCTGGTTCACCTGGTGCACGCCATAGCCATGCGCTCTGAAGAAGTCGAAGATGGCTTCGGCGCGCCGGTTGTGTTCGGCCGCCAGGCGCGCCTCGATCGGCTTCTTCTCGGCGCCGAAGAAGTTCGGCAGCACTTCGAACAGCACCGGCGGCTTCCACAGCCGCAGCGTGTCGGGCAGGCCGCGCAGCACGTCGAGCTCGGCGCCTTCGACGTCGATCTTCAGCACGGCGATCCTGTCGAG
Source organism: uncultured Burkholderiales bacterium (assembly GCA_902826345.1). Lineage (GTDB taxonomy): Bacteria > Pseudomonadota > Gammaproteobacteria > Burkholderiales > Burkholderiaceae_C > CADEEN01. The sequence goes on from CADEEN010000080.1 coordinate 8,194, forward strand.
GCGCAAGTGCTCGATCGCCGTGTCGCCGCGCAGCACCGGCACGATGAGTTTGCGCGTCGCCGACATCGTGGCGCGAAAGCCGGTGGCGTCGAAGGATGCGCTCTCATCGACATCGTCGTTGTCGGCGAAGAGTTCGAGCACGCCGGGCGCTTCGCCGAGCGCGACGGGGATCACATGCGCATCGGCGATACCGTTGTGACGGATGAACTGATCGACGTAGAAGCAGCAGGCGGTCTGCGGCTCGAAGCCGACGTAGCGCCGCTTCTGCCCGGTGGCCAGCAGCTTGCAGAGCGTCTGACCGACGTTCACGCCGATGTCGATGAAGGCCCCGTCGTTGCGGCGCAGCAGCTCGGCGATGACGGTGCCCAGATGCGGCTCGTGCCCGTCGTCGCGACAGAACTTGTCGCTGAAGTAGCCCTTGATCTTGTACGCACGCCCGCCGAGGACGCGCGGCTTGCCGAGCGCGTAGCGCAGGTGCTTGGAGTGCCAGGACAGGCTGTCGATCACGCTCATCGGGCCGAGTCTATTTCTCGGTATCCACCAAGCCTTTGACGAACCACTTCTGCATCAGCATCACCACCAGTGCCGGCGGCAACATGGCGAGGATCGCGGTGGCCATGATGGTGGCCCAGTCGTTCGTCGCGTCGCCGTCGGAGATCATCTGCTTGATGCCGATGACGACCGGGTACATGCGCTCCTCGGTGGAGACGAGCAGCGGCCACAGGTACTGGTTCCAGCCGTAAATGAACTGGATGACGAAGAGGGCGGCGATGCTGGTCGTCGAGAGCGGCAGCAGCACATCCTTGAAGAACCGCATCGGCCCGGCGCCGTCGATGCGCGCGGCTTCGACGAGTTCATCGGGCACGGTGAGGAAGAACTGGCGGAAGAGGAACGTTGCGGTGGCCGAGGCGATCAGCGGCACCGTCAGACCCGCATAGCTGTTGAGCATGCCGAAGTCCGACACCACCTTGTACGTCGGCCCGATGCGCACCTCCACCGGCAGCATCAGCGTGACGAAGATCGCCCAGAAGAAGAACTGGCGAAACGGGAAGCGGAAATAGACGATCGCAAATGCCGACAGCAGCGAGATGATGATCTTGCCGATGGCGATGATCAGGGCGCTGACGAGGCTGACCGTCATCATGCGGCTGACTGCAACCTTGGTTCCGGGTCCGCTGCGCTCCCCGGTGAGGGCCTTGGTGTAGTTGCTGATCATCTCTTCGCCTGGGATCAGCGGCATCGGCGTCTGTGCGATGCGCTGCGTCGTGTGCGTCGAGGCGACGAAGGTGATGTAGACCGGGAAGGCGACGATCAGCACGCCGATGATCAGCACCAAGTGCGAGAGGGCTGTCAGCAGAGGTTTGCGCTCGACCACTTCAGTAGTTCACTTTCTTCTCGACGAAGCGGAACTGCACGACCGTGAGTGCAACGACGATCACCATCAGCACCACGCTTTGCGCTGCCGAGCCGCCGAGGTCCAGCGCCTTGAAGCCGTCGTAGTACACCTTGTAGACCAAGATCGCCGTGTCCTTGCCCGGGCCGCCGCGCGTGGCGGCGTCGATGATGGCGAAGGTGTCGAAGAACGCGTAGACGACGTTGATGACGAGCAGGAAGAACGTCGTCGGCGACAGCAGCGGGAAGACGATCGTCCAGAAGCGCCGCCACGGCGACGCGCCGTCGATCGCCGCGGCTTCGATCAACGACTTGGGAATCGACTGCAGGCCGGCGAGGAAGAACAGGAAGTTGTACGAAATCTGCTTCCACACCGCAGCCAGCACCACCAGCGTCATGGCATGCGTGCCGTTGAGCAGGTGGTTCCACTGAAAGCCGATCGTGCCGAGCGCATAGGCCACGATGCCCATGCCCGGCGCGAACAAGAACAGCCACAACACGCCGGCCACCGCGGGCGCGACGGCGTAAGGCCAGATGAGCAGCGTCTTGTAGACCGCAGCGCCCTTGATCACGCGGTCGGCGAAGACCGCGAGCACGAGCGACACCGACAAACCGATCGTTGCCACCAGGATCGAGAACACCGCGGTGGTCTGGAACGACGCGAGGTAGGTCGCGTCGTTCCACAGGTTCTCGAAATTCTCCAGGCCGACCCAATCGACCGACGTGCCGAAGGCGTCGGACTGCTGAAACGACTGCAGCAGCGCCTGGCCCGCCGGCCAGAAGAAAAACGCGACGATGACGAACAGCTGCGGCGCGAGCAGCGCCCACGGCAGCCAGCGCGAGCGGAAGAAGACGCGTTTCTCGACTGCCATACCCGCTGGCGCTGACCCTCTTCGCTGAGTTCAGCCCTTGCTCTTGTTCGCCTTCTCGAAGCGCTCCAGCAGTTCGTCGCCGCGCTTGACCGCCGAGTCGAGCGCTTCCTTCGCCCCCTTCTTGCCCGCCCAGACCTGCTCGAGTTCCTCGTCCATGATGTCGCGGATCTGCACGTGGTTGCCCAGGCGGATGCCGCGCGACTTGTCGGTGACCTTGCGGATCATCTGCGTCGGCCCGACGTCGGTGCCCGGATTGGTCTTGTAGAAGCCGGCCTTCTCGGTCATCTGGAAGGCTGCATTGGTGACCGGCAAGTAACCGGTGGCCTGGTGCGTCTTGGCCGCGATCTCGGGCTGGGCGATGAAGTCGAAGAACGCTGCCACGCCCTTGTAATCCTCGGGCTTCTTGCCGGCCAACGTCCACAGGCTGGCGCCGCCGATGACGGTGTTCTGCGGCGCGCCCGGCACGTCCGGGTAGTAGGGCAGCGTGGACAGCGCCCAGTTGAACTTGGCGTTCTGCTTGACGTTGCCGTAGAAGCCTGTGGACGTGGTCACCATCGCGCACTCACCGCTGATGAACGCCGGCTCGGGCACGTTGCGCCGGCCCTTGTAGACGAACAGGCCCTGCTTGGCCATGTTGCCCAGGTTCTCGATGTGCCGCACATGCAGCGGCGAGTTGAACTTCAGCCGCGCATCCATGCCGCCGAGGCCGTTGCGCTTGGTGGCGAAGTCGACGTTGTGCCATGCCGAAAAGCTTTCGAGCTGCGTCCAGCCCTGCCAGGCGATCGTGATCGGGCACTTGTGGCCGCTGGCCTTCAACTTGGCCGCGGCCAACGTCACCTCGGGCCAGGTGGTGGGCGGCTTGTCGCCGTCCAGGCCGGCGGCCTTGAAGGCGTCCTTGTTGATGTAGAGCACCGTCGTCGAGCTGTTGTAGGGGAAGGACAGCATCTGGCCGTTGGGCGCCGTGTAGTAGCCGGCCACCGCGGCGATGTAGGCGCTGGTGTCGAACTTCTTGCCGGCGTCGGCCATCACCTTGCCGGCGGGCACGATCGCGCCCTTGCTGGCCATCATCGTCGCCGTGCCGACTTCGAACACCTGCAGGATGTGCGGCGCATTGCCGGCGCGGTAGGCGGCAATGGCCGCGGTCATCGATTCGTCGTAGCTGCCTTTGTAGATCGGCGTCACCTTGTAGGTCTTCTGGCTCTCGTTGAACTGCTTGGCCAGCGTGTTGACCCACTCGTTGTTGAAGGCGGTCATCGAGTGCCACCAGGTGATCTCGGTCTGCGCCTGCGCGGGCAGGGTCGCGGCCATCAAGGTGCCCGCGATGGCGGCAAGGGGAAACGACTTCAGCTTCAAGGTCATGGCAAGAGTCTCCGAAGGGAGTGGATGAGTCAAAACATGCAAGCATCGCCGGCTTGCGTGACAACCGCGTTTCTGTCACGGAAGGCGCAACCCGGGCAAGGGGGGAAGCCCGCCTGTGTGGTGTGTCTGGCACCTTGCGCAGCGCAGGTCATTTCTGCGGCACGGTAGCATCGGGACTACCCTATGAACGCACCGCTTCCCCTGCTCGCCAGCCAGTCGCTGGCCGACGTTGAAAACGCGCCGTCGCGCCTGCGCGAGATTCCGTACAACTACACCTCGTTCTCCGACCGCGAGATCGTCATCCGCCTGCTCGGCGCACGCGCCTGGACGCTGCTCGACAAGCTGCGCGGCGAGCGCCGCACCGGCCGCTCGGCGCGCATGTTGTACGAGGTGCTGGGCGACATCTGGGTCGTGCAGCGCAACCCGTACCTCGAAGACGACCTGCTCGACAACCCGAAGCGGCGCGCGGCGCTGATCGAGGCGCTGCAGCACCGGCTGCACGAGATCGAGAAGCGGCGCACGCCGGGTGATGACGGCGAACGTGATGCGTTGGTTGGCGAACTGCTGGTCGATGCGCGCGCGGCGGTGGAGCGCTTTGCCGCGCATTTTCGCGCCGTGTGGGATCTGCGCAAGGCGACGCGCCGCGTGCTCGGCCGCGTGACGGCGAAAGACAACATCAAGTTCGACGGCTTGTCGCGTGTGTCGCATGTCACCGACGCCACCGACTGGCGCGTCGAGATGCCGTTCGTCGTGCTGACACCGGACACCGAGGCCGAGATGGCTTCGTTGGTGGCGGGCTGCGTCGAACTCGGCCTGACGATCATCCCGCGCGGCGGCGGCACCGGCTACACCGGCGGCGCGGTGCCGCTGACGTGGAAGAGCGCGGTCATCAACACCGAGAAGCTGGAGGCGATGAGCGAGGTCGAGATGGTCTCGCTGCCTGGCCTGTCGCAGCCGGTGGCCACCGTGTTCAGCGAAGCCGGCGTCGTCACGCAGCGCGTGGCCGACGCGGCCGAGCGCGCAGGCTTCGTCTTCGCGGTCGATCCGACGAGCGCCGAGGCGAGCTGCATCGGCGGCAACATCGCGATGAACGCCGGCGGCAAGAAGGCGGTGCTGT
>CADEEN010000081.1 GCA_902826345.1 uncultured Burkholderiales bacterium
GTTCTCACACATTCGTCGCGGCAGCTCGAACGATCGCGATGTGAGCGAAGGGAACCGTCACGGTCTGACGCTCAGCGCTTCCTTCGTCGCCAGTGCCGCCGTTCATCCCACTCGACGCGGCCGCCCCTTCACTGCCCGTCGTTCGACTTCGTTCACCCGGCAGTGATGAACCGCCGCAACACCGCAAAGGCCGTGCGCGCGTCGTCACGCCAGGCGCCGTGGCCGACGTTGGCGAAGCGCTCGAACTGCACCCACTGCGGCGGCAGCGAGGCGGCGATCTCTTGCGCGTCTTCGATCGGCGTCACCGGATCGGCGTCGCCGGCCATGACGAGCACCGGGCACTGCGCGCGCGCCAGCCCGGGCAGCAGGTTCATCGTTTGCTGCTCGCCGGCGGCCGAGGCGAAGAGGATGTCTGTGTTGAAGATCGTGCGCTCGCCCGACGCTTCGTCTTGCGGCGTGGTGTTGTAGTGGCGCTTGCAGGCGCGGTCGTACTCGGCCCAGGTCTGCGCGTTCGGCTGCGTCCAGAACGCTCGCGCCGCCTCGCGTGCTTCGGCTCCGCCGAGCTTGTCGAACATCGCCAGCTTGCGCGCCAGGCCCATGTGGTGCGTCGTGCTCGACAGGATCACCTTGGCCGGATGCGCGGCATGGCGCGCGATGTAGCGCTGGGCAACGAAGCCGCCGAAGCTCTGGCCGAGCACGATCGGCTTGGCAATGCCGAGCGCATGGCACAGGCGAACCACGTCGTCGGCGAAAGTGTCGAGCGTCCACTCGTACGCCGGCCGGCGGTCGCTGCGGCCGTGGCCGCGGTGATCGACGTAGACGATCTGCGCGATGTCGGCCAGTTGCGAGAACAGCGGCTTGAACCCCGAGTGGTCGTAGCCGGGGCCGCCGTGCAGCAGGATCAACGACGGCTTGCTGCGCATGTGCGCACCGTCGGCGACAAGGCCCGCACCTTCGATGTCGACGAAAAGACGGACCCCGGGCTCGATCTCGATGCGCATGAGGGCCGCAGTATCCCGCCCGCGGCCCGCTGACTACATCGCCTTCCAGAAGATGTAGTCGGCCTGGTACTTGACGATTTGGCGCTTGCCCTTGCCTGCGGCATCACAGGTCGTCGCCGGCGCCACGCCGCCACGCGTGGCCACACGCTGGATGTGGCTGATGCCGCTCATGGCGCCCTGCCCGGTGGCCGGATTGGCCTTGACGAGCTGCAGCGGGATGTTGCCGTCGCCCGCGGGCGCCACGGCGAGCTGCGTGCCGGTGATCGCCGAGCCGTCGCTCGCCGCCCACGTGGCGGGCGGGCCGTAGTAGCGACCGATCGAGCGGCCCTGGCGGTCGTTCAGCGTGGCGGCCGGCCCGGCGAAGATCCACTCGAACTGGCCGGCGGCGTTGGCCTTCTCGCGGCACTCGTAGGTGATGTCGCCGGCGCCGACGGTTTCGAGAACGACGCGGTGGCCGCTGGGCACCTGCACCGCGGCCGGCAGCGCGGCTTGCGAGTACATGGCCGGCGCTGTCGGGGCGCTGCCGCAGGCGGCGGCGAGCGCGGCGACGGAGAAAAGTGACGGTGTTTTGAGGTTCATGGTGCTTCTTTGTTGACGGTGGATGGACCCCGCTCGACATCTTGCCCAGCGGGGTCCGGGTTCAGGCTTCAGTCGATCTCGATCGGCTCCGCGGTTTCGGAGGTCGGCGGCATCACCCCCAGCACGATCAGCGGCTCCTTGTCCTCGTTGGCGCGGCGACCGCCGACCCAACTGCTGAAGGACTCCGGCGATTCGAGCGCCGACTCGGGCACCGGGTCATCATCCCGGTCCGAGCCGCCGCCGCCGCAGGCCGCGAGGGCCAGCGCTGCGGCGGCCAGCGCCCACCCTGTTTTTGCTTTCCCTTTCATCGTCGTACTCCTTTTACTGCGTGCCCGCGCCGGGGATCGGCGTGAACAGGTAGGGGAAGCGGTTCAACAGCGGCACCACAGCCTGATCGACGGCGTCGTGCAGGTTGAACGCCGTGTTGCCCAGCGGCACTTTCGACGGGTTGCAATCGGCGCCGAAGCCGAGCGCGTTGTTGTTGCCGTTGGCCAGGCACAGGCCGCCCATCACTGCGATCAGCGAGATGTCGACCACGTCGTCCTTCGGCCGGCGGCCGTTCGGGTAGCCCGCGTTGTCCATGCCGCCGGCGAGAATGTTGCCGACGATGCCCAGGCGGTTCTGCTGCGCGAACGGCACCGGCGGGATCGCCGTGTTCAGGCGCAGCATCTCCGAGCCGACCACGTTGGCCGGCTGGTTGACGCCGGTGATGCCGGTGAGGAAGGTCGTCACCAGGTCGGTCCGCGGGAAGTTCGTCGGCGCGATGTTCGGCGTGGCCAGCGCGATCTCCAGCAGCGCCGGCAGCGTCGGGTTGGTCACGTAGTCGGCGAACTGCGCGTCGTCCTTCGGCTTGCTACTGTTGAAGCGGTCCTTGTCCTGCAGGCCGATGACGACCTCGTTGACCAGCGGCATGCCCAGGCGCGAGACCTGCGTCCATGCGCCGCCGACCAGCGCCGTCGTCTGATGGCCCTTCTTCGGCGTCGGGTCGAGCAGCTGCGCCTGGCGCAGACTGGCCGTCATCCAGCCGCCGACCACCGGGTCGCTGCCGGCGGTGACGCAGCTCTTGTGCAACTCGAGCGCCAGCGTCGTGATGTTGGCGTCGTCGATCGTGTTCGGCACCGCACCGATGTTGGCCGGGTCGGTGATCACGCCGAGCGGCGCGTTGACCAGGTCGAAGATCGTGCCCAGGTTGACGGCGAAGGCTTCCTTGCGCTGGCCGACGAAGAGCCGGGCCGGCATGTTGCAGCCGGGCACGTTGACGGTGTAGATGTGCTGGTCGGCGTAGGCAGCGTAGTTGGGAATGGTCTTCGTGCCGATGTTGTCCACCGGCTTGTCGAAGGTTCTGCTGCCGCCGCTGGCGTTGGTCACCGAAGCGCGCTGGCCGCCACGGCGGTCGCCGCGCACGACGTCGACGGTGAAGGTCTCGTTGACGTTGAGCGTGGCCGCGTTCGGCGCGCTGACCTGGCCGGCCTGCGTCAGCGGGATCGACACGTTCTTGCCGCCGATCGGCAACGTGACGTTGTTGAACTTGTTCTGGAAGCGGAACTGGAAGGTGATGTCTTCCTTGGCGTCGCCGTTGTTGTCGAGATGGATCTCGTACAGCGCGTTCGGATCCATCTTGAAGTAGTTCGGGCCGCCGTACGGGGCCTGCAGCGGCTGGTAGTTCGAGATCAGGGTCACGTAGTCGGCGCGGCCGGCTTCGTAGCTCATGAACATGTAGAAGTCGGTGCCGTCGACCTTGGGCGCGGTGGTGATGAACGGCGCTTCGCGGTGGCTCGATGCCAGCGCGGTGCTGGCCAGCGCGGCGATGGCCAAGGGAATGGCTGCGAGCGCAGCCGACTTGCGTGAGAGGGTCATGTCGATCTCCTGTTGGGGTGCATCTGAGCGGGGTGGACACGCCACTCGATGCGCGTCCTGGGTCCCTCTACGCAGACACGGGGAGATCGGATGCGACTTAGATTTGCAGCTTACCGACGGAAACGATTGGACCGGTCGGCGCGCCGGTGGTCGAGCCGCCTGCCGGCTCGACGCTGACCGCAAACGCCGCGGTGTCGCGCAGCAATTGCGTGCGCAGCACCGTCGTCGCGCCGCTCTCGCGCACCAGGCCGAGCGAGCGCGGCGCGCCTTGCGCGGGCACCGCCCACAACTCCAGCGCGCGGCCGGGGGTCGGCGCGAGGTCATTGAGCGGCCGCAGCACCAGCGCGCGGCCGTCGGCGGTGACGCTGGCGACGAAGCTCGCGTTGAGCGCCTGCGCGGCTTCCGGGTTCGAACCGAGCACGACGATGATCGGCGCTTGCGGCGCCGGCACGCGGCTGCCGACGATGAACATCGCCACCGTCGCCGCGGTGGCCACGCCGGCCAGGCCGCGCCACAGCGCCAGGCGCTGCCACAGCGTCGGCGCTGGCGCCGGCGTGCGCTCACCGAACAAGCGCGTCTCGATGTTGCGCCACACCTGCGCAGAAGGCGTCACTTCCTCGACCGTCACCGACAGCGGCGACAGGCGCTGCTGCCACTGCGTCACCGCGTCGCGCAGAACAGGGTGCGCCGGCAGCAGCGTCTCGAAGCGCCGGCGCGCGGGGCCGCGCAGCGTGCCGAGCACGTACTCGGCGGCGAGGCGGTCGGCGAGAGGGCGACGTGAGTAGTCCATGTCAGTGCTGCCCCGCCATGCCCAGGCAATCCTTCAACGCCATCAGCGCGCGCCGCACCCAGCTCTTGACGGTGCCCAGCGGCTGCTGCAGGTGCTGCGCCACTTCCGAATGCGACAGCCCCTGGTAGTACGCCAGCGCCACACACTGCTGCTGCTCGGCTGACAGGGCGCCGATGCAATGCGTCACCGCGCGCGCTTGCGCCGCCTGCGCCATCAGCTCCATCGGGCTCGAGTCTTCGGAGGCGACCTGATCGACGAGGTTGGTGTCGTCGTCGTCGCCGAGGTGCGCGCTGACGGTCGAGACCTCGGCCTTGCGGCGGCGCAGGCTGTCGATGGCGCGGTTGCGGGCGATGCTGGTCAGCCAGGTCATCGGCTGCGAGCGCGCCGCGTCGTAGCCCTGCGCGTTGCGCCAGATGCTGACGAAGATGTCCTGCAGCACGTCTTCGGCCTGCGCGCGGTCGCGCTGGATGCGCAGGATCACGCCGAGCAGGTGCGCGCTGGCGGCCTTGTAGAGCGTGGCCAGGGCCGTGCGGTCGCCCAGGGCGACACGCGACAGCGCCTGTGCCAGCGCGGCATTGCGGTCATCGAGATTGGCTGTCACTGCAAGGTTGTACGCAGGCGCATGCCGTTTGGATGCACGTCAAGCAGCGAGCAATGTGCGCCGGTAGTGCAAAAGCTCGTCGATCGACTCGTGCACATCGGCCAGCGCGGTGTGCGACTGCGCCTTCTTCAAGCCCTCCAGCGCCGAAGGCTTCCAACGCCGCGCCAACTCCTTCAAGGTGCTGACGTCGAGGTTGCGGTAGTGGAAGAAGGCTTCCAGCGCCGGCATGTGGTTGGCCAGGAAGCGCCGGTCCTGGCAGATCGTGTTGCCGCACATTGGGCTCTTGCTGGCGCCGACGTACTGCGACAGCCAGGCGATCACCTCGGCGCTGGCATGCGCTTCATCGACGGTGGAGGCCTTGACGCGATCGACGAGCCCGCTCTTGCCATGCGTGCCCTTGTTCCAGGCGTCCATCGCGTCGAGCGTGGCGTCGCTCTGGTGGATGGCGAACACCGGGCCTTCGATGCGGATGGCGCACTGCGGGTCGGTGACGATGACGGCGATCTCGATGATGCGGTCGCGATCAGGAAACAAACCCGTCATCTCGAGGTCGATCCAGACCAGGTTGTTGTCGTTCTTGGCGAGCGCGGGCGTGTCGGTGTTCTCTGGCATGGGGCGTCCCTGTCTTACAGCGCCGGCATTGTGGCAGCCCTACACTTGGTCCCCATGGATTCTCTGCTTCTGACTTCGCTGTTCGCGGCCGCCATCGTCTCCAGCTTCGTGCTCAAGACCTGGCTGGCGCTGCGGCAGATGCGGCATGTCGCCGCGCACCGCGGCGCGGTGCCCGCGGCCTTCGCCGGCACCGTGTCGTTGGAAGCGCATCAGAAGGCCGCCGACTACACGTTGGCGCGTGGCCGTTTCGGCCTCCTCACGCTGGCCTTCGGCAGCGCGGTGCTGCTGGCCTGGACGCTGCTCGGCGGGCTCGATGCCTTGAACGGCTGGGTGCGCAATGCCGTGCAGCCGCGCTTTGGATCGATGGCCTACCAGCTGGCGCTGCTCGGCGCGGTGGCAGCGATCGGCAGCATCATCGAAATGCCGCTCGACGCCTGGAACACGTTTCGCATCGAGCAGCGTTTCGGCTTCAACCGCCTGACGTGGAAGCTCTACCTGATCGATGCCGTCAAAGGCGCAGCCGTCGGCGCCGCCATCGGCCTGCCGCTCGCGGCGCTGGTGCTGTGGATCATGGGTGCCGCCGGGTCGTGGTGGTGGCTGTGGGCGTGGGTCGCCTGGACCGGTTTCCAGTTGCTGATGCTGCTGCTCTACCCGACCGTCATCGCGCCGCTGTTCAACAAGTTCTCTCCTCTGCCCGATGCCTCGCTCGCCGAGCGTGTGAGCGCGTTGATGGCGCGCTGCGGTTTTCGCGCCAAGGGCCTGTTCGTGATGGACGGCAGCAAGCGCTCGGCGCATTCGAACGCCTACTTCACCGGCCTGGGTTCGGCCAAGCGCGTCGTCTTCTTCGACACGCTGCTGTCGCGCCTGTCGCCGGCCGAGGTGGAAGCCGTGCTCGCGCACGAGCTCGGCCACTTCAAGCTGAAGCATGTGCCCAAGCGCATGCTGACGATGTTCGCCGCCAGCCTGGCCGCGCTGGCGCTGCTCGGCTGGCTGGCGCAGCAGCAGTGGTTCTACACCGGCCTGGGCGTGACGCCGAACATCGGCGGCGTGCCCAACGACGCGCTCGCGCTGCTGCTGTTGATGTTCGCGCTGCCGGCGTTCGGATTCCTCGTCACGCCGTTCGCGGCGGCGCTGTCGCGCAAGCACGAGTTCGAGGCCGATGCCTATGCGAGCGCACAAGCGAGCGGCCAAGACCTGGCCAACGCGCTCGTCAAGCTGCACGAAGACAACGCCGGCACGCTGACGCCCGACCCGCTGTACGCGCGCTACTACTACTCGCACCCGCCGGCCGCCGAACGGCTGGCCGCTTTGAAGCTCGCTTGAGCAAGTTTGCGGCGCTCGACCTCGGGCGCGTGGTCGCAGCGCACGGCAGGCACTGCGTCGTCGAGTCGCCGGAAGGCGAGCGCACGATCTGCCATCCGCGCGGCAAGAAAAGCGAGTGCGTCGTCGGTGACCTCGTGCGTTGGCAAGCGGCGGGCGACGAAGGCGTGATCGAACACATCGAGCCGCGGCGCAATCTGCTTCATCGCCAGGACGAGTGGAAGACGAAATCCTTCGCCGCCAACCTCGACGCGGTGCTGGTGATCGTCGCCGCCGATCCGCCGTTCTCCGAGGCGCAGTTGGCGCGCGCGCTGATTGCTGCCGAGAGCGCCGGCATCGCCAACGACGTGCTGCTCAACAAATGCGACTTGCCGCAGGCCGCGGCGGCGCGCGAGCGGTTGGCGCCGTACCGCGCGATGGGCGTGCCGGTGCACGAGGTGGCGATGAAGGCCGTGCCCGACGCGGCACGCGCGCTGCTGACGCCGCTACTCACCGGCCGCACGACGCTCGTGCTGGGGCCCAGCGGCATGGGCAAGAGCACGCTGATCAACCTCATGGTGCCGGGCGCGGCGGCGCAGGTCGGCGAGATCTCGGCGGCCCTCAATGCCGGCCGGCACACGACGACGACGACGACCTGGTATTGGATCGACGGCGAGCGGCAAAGCGCGTTGATCGACTCGCCCGGTTTTCAGGAGTTCGGCCTGCGCCACATCGACGTGCTGCAACTGCCGGGCCTGATGCCTGATCTGCGCGCACACGCCGGCGGCTGCAAGTTCTACAACTGCACGCACCGTCACGAGCCTGGCTGCACGGTGATTGCAGCCGTCGAGCGCGGCGAGATCAGCCCATCGCGCTGGCGCATCTACGGCGAGATCTGCGACGAACTTGCGCGCGAGCGGTACTAACCGAGCAGGTTGGCAAGCGACAACAGCGCCGCCAACAAAAGCCACAGGATCACAGAGCGCCAGACCAAACCGACCACGCTCTGCAGATGCCCGGCCTGCGCCGGCGAGCCCGGCGTCGAGCCGCGCGCTGAAGCCGCTTCTGGGTTGCCGCCAACGTCGAAGGTCTTCGAGCGATCGGGCGTGACGCCCGGCGCGGCCTGGCCGCCGAGCTGCACGCCGATGGCCCCGGCCGCCGACGCCAGCAGGATGCCTTCGTTCGGATGCAGCCACAACATCGCGTCGCGCCGCCAGCCGTTGACCGCCTCCTCGAAGTTGCCGACAACGGCAAAGCCGAAGGCCGTGAGGCGCGCCGGCACATGATCGATCAGCGAGAACGAGCGCTGCGCCAAACCCATCAGGCGCTCGTTGGCGGGCACGTCGAGGGTGCGGCTCTTGAATGCCCAGTAGCGGCTGGCGAACTCGGCCATGCGGTAGAGCACGGCGCCGGCCGGGCCGAGGCCGAGTGCCGACAGCGCGATGAACCAGAAGAAGACGCCGAAGACGTGGCGGTGCGCCGCCAGCAGCGAGTGTTCGAGCACGTGGCGCAGCAGTTCGGTGCGCGGCAACTCGCTGGCGTCGAGGTGCCGCCACTCGGCGAGCAGGCGGCGCGCTTCGGTTTCTTCGCCACGGTCGAGCGCGGCGCGAATGTCGGTGAAGTAATGGCTGAACTGGCGAAAGCCGAGCGTGAGGTAAAGGATCGCGATGTCGAAGACGAACGCGCCGAGCAGCGACACCCTGGCGACAGCCCAATAGACCAGCGCCGCAGCGATGGCAGGCGCGAGCACGGTGACACACCAGACGACGATGGCATGGCGGTCACGCCCGGCGTCGAAGTTGCGGCCGGCCCAGCCGGTCCACGAGATCAGCGTGTCATGCACCCAGTTGTCGCGCGGCAGCGGCTTCAGCTGCTCGATCATCAGCGCGAAGAGGACGGCGAAGAAACTCATCGTGCCATGATCTTAGGCGGACAGAAGGCGATAGAAATTGCGCAGCATCGCCGCCGTCGCGCCCCAGATGAAGTAGTCGCCCTGCCCGTCCTGGCGCGGCCACGGCATCGACAGAAAAGCGCGCTGGCCGCCGGCAAATTCGAAGACGTGGCGCTGGTGGTGAGCCGGCGTCATCAGAAACGCCAACGGCACCTCAAAGGCCTCGGCCACTTCGTGCGCGTCGATCGTGAGCTCGAACGGCGGCTGCACGAGGGCGACGATCGGCGTCACGTCGTAGTTGGTGACGGTGCGATAGACCGGCAGCGCGCCGATCACCTCGACGTGGCGCCGCGCCAGACCGACCTCTTCTTCGGTCTCGCGCAGGGCGGTGTCGATGGCATCGACGTCGCCGGCCTCGGCACGCCCGCCGGGAAAGCTGATCTGGCCGGCGTGGTCGCGCAGGTGCGAGGTGCGCTGTGTCATCAGCACCGTCAGGCCCTGCTCGCGTTGCACCAGCGGCACCAGCACGGCGGCGTCGATACGCGGATGGTCGTCGAAGAGTCCGCCGTCGCCCTGCGTTTCGGGCGTCCACACGGGCGGCGCCGCCAAACGCTGACGCAGCGCCTCGGCGCGCAAGCGATCGACAGCCACTTGGGTCAGATGCGCGTCGTTGCCCAGCACCGGCACCGCGCGCGGATCGAGGATGCGAGGACGTGTGCTCATCGAGCCGTCAGCTTACGGCAGCAAAAACAAAGCCGCCCTGGGGCGGCTTTCGCGGCGGCCATCGGCCAGCGCCGTTCAGGCTTCGGCCGTGCTCGACGACTTGGCCGCCAGCTTTTCCTTGATGCGCGCGCTCTTGCCCGAGCGGTCACGCAGGTAGTACAGCTTGGCACGGCGCACGTCGCCGCGGCGCTTGACTTCGATGCTGGCGATCAACGGGCTGTAGAGCTGGAAGGTGCGCTCGACGCCTTCGCCGCTCGACACCTTGCGCACGGTGAAGCCGCTGTTGAGGCCACGGTTGCGCTTGGCGATGACGACGCCTTCGTAGGCCTGCACGCGCTTGCGGGTGCCTTCGACGACGTTGACGTTGACGATCACGGTGTCGCCGGGGGCGAAGGCCGGAATCGTCTTGCCCAGACGGGCAATTTCCTCTTGCTCGAGGGTTTCGATCAGGTTCACAGGGTTCTCCGAGCGATCTTGCCTGGGCAGGTTGTGATGTTGGTGCGGGACCTCAGCCCCACAATGACCCGGCAGAGGATCAGCAGCCCATGATTATAGGGTGAGCGTGGTCAGGAAAACCTCGTCGGCCTTGGACAGCCGGCCCGCGGCGCGGGCGGCGGCGATCAGCTCGGGGCGGCGGCGTGCGGTCAACTCCAGCGAGCGCTCGCGGCGCCAGCGCTCGATCTGCGCGTGGTGGCCCGACAGCAGCACGGGCGGCACGGCTCGCGCGCCCAGCATTTCCGGGCGACTGTAGTGCGGGCAGTCCAGAAGACCGTCGTCGCCAAAACTGTCTTGCTCGGCCGATTGTTCATCGCCCAGCACGCCGGGTTGCAAGCGCGCCACGGCGTCAAGCAGCGCCATCGCCGGCAGCTCGCCGCCGGAGAGCACGAAGTCACCGAGGCTGAGTTCCAGCGTTACGTGCCGGTCGAGAAAGCGCTGGTCGATGCCTTCGTAGCGGCCGCAGAGCAGCACCGCGCCGGGGCCGGCGGCGAGTTCGCGCACAAGGGGTTGGTCGATGCGTCGGCCGGTCGGCGTGAAATGGATCACGGCCGGCGACGCCTCACCGCGATCGGCCGTCACCGCGGCCAGCGCACGCTGCAGGGGTTCGGCCAGCAGCACCATGCCGGGGCCACCGCCGAACGGCCGGTCATCGACGCGCTGGTGCGTGCCGTCACCGTGTTCGCGCAGCGGCCACAGCCGCACCTCGACCTGCTTCGTCTCGTAAGCACGCCGCGTCACGCCGAGCTTGAGGAAGGGCTCGAACAACTCGGGGAACAGCGTGATGACGTCGAAACGCATCTAGAAGTCCAGGCCCCAATCGACGGTGATCGAGCGCGCCTGAAGATCGACGCTGTCGATGTACGCCGCGACAAACGGAATCAGCCGCTCGTCATCGCCCTGCACGATGCGCAGCACGCTGTGCACACCGGTGTCGATCAGATCCGCCACCGTGCCGAACGCCACGCCCTCGCGGTTGACCACCGCGCAGCCGATCAGATCGACCCAGTAGTACTCGTCGGCGCCCGCCGTCGGGAAACTCGAGCGTGCGACGAACACTCGTGCGCCTTTGAGCAACTCGGCAGCATTGCGGTCCTCCACCTCCTGCACACCAGCCACGACGAAGCCGCCCTGCTCGCGCGACTGGGTCACACGCAGCAAGGGCGGCGGCGGCACACCCGGACCGTCGGGCGCGCGCAGATGCCAGCGTTTGGTAGAGAAAAGCGCCTGCGGGTCGGTCGCAAAAGGCTGGACCTTGATCCAGCCTTTGATGCCCCAGGCGCCGATCACGCGACCGACTTCGACCGCATCTGCGGGGAAGTCGTCGCTCTGCGCGCTCAATTAAGCAGCGGCTTTTTTGGCTTGATCGACGAGGCGAGCCACCGTGGGCGATAGCTGAGCCCCCTTGCTCGCCCAATGCGTGACGCGGTCCGTGGCCACACGCAGCGGCTCTTCGCCACCGGCAGCCACCGGGTTATAGAAGCCCACGCGCTCGATGAAGCGGCCATCGCGGCGCTCGCGCGAATCGGCAACGACGATGTTGTAGAAGGGACGCTTCTTGGCGCCGCCACGGGACAGACGGATGACGACCATTTGTCGGTTCCTCGGGTGAAGTCGTTTGAGCTTTGCCGCCCGCGGGACACGCGCGGTCGGCAACTCTGGTTTGAACGGTCGGTGCCGTAGATACGCCGGTGTGAGCACCCGGCCAGCCCCGAAAGCACGCGATTATAAACTCGACCGCATGCCCGACCAGCCGCTGTTGCTCCGCCCGAGCGTTGACGCCGACCTGCCTGCCCTGACCCGCATCTACGGCCACGCCGTGCTGCACGGCACCGGCACCTTCGAGCTCGAAGCGCCCGACGATGCCGAGATGGCACGCCGGCGCGACGCCGTGCTGGCCAACGGCCTGCCGTGGCTGGTGGCCGAGCGCGACGGCGCGGTGCTCGGCTACGCCTACGCCAACCACTTCCGCCCACGCCGCGCCTACCGCTTCTGCGTCGAGGACTCGATCTACCTCGACGACGGCGCACGCGGCCACGGCGTCGGCCGTTTGCTGCTAACGGAACTGCTGGCGCAATGCGCGGCACGCGGCGCGCGGCAAATGCTGGCGGTGATCGGCGACTCGGCCAACGCCGGCTCGATCGGCGTGCACCGAGCCTGTGGCTTCGAGGACAGCGGCGTACTCAAAGCCGCCGGCTGGAAGTTCGGCCGCTGGCTGGACGTGGTGTTGATGCAAAAGGCGCTCGGTGAAGGCGCAGCGACAGAGCCGCGCGATTGATGACCTACAAATCGAAGACACTGGCGACGTGGCTGGCGTGCGTTGCCGGCGCTTTCGGCGCGCACCGCTTCTACCTGCACGGCCTGCGTGATGCGTGGGCTTGGCTGCATGCGGCACCGACGCTGGCCGGCCTGTACGGCATCCATCGCATGCAGGCGCTCGGCCAGGACGATCACTGGTCCTGGCTGCTGCTGCCGCTGCTCGGGCTGATGATCGCGCAGGCCTGCCTGTTCGCCATCGTCTACGGACTCACGCCTGATGCGAAATGGGATGACGCGCACAACCCCGGACGCATGCCGCAGCACACGCGCTGGCTGCCGGTGCTCGGCGTGATCACGGCCTTGATGGTCGGTGCGACGGCGCTGATGGCGACGATCGCTTTCGGCGGACAGCGCTTCTTCGAGTGGCAGATCGAAAACGCTCAGAAGATCAGCCGCCCCACGCCGTAACCCACGGCCGCCATCAGCGCCGAGGCCGGAATGGTGAAGATCCACGCCCAGACGATCGTGCCGGCCACGCCCCAGCGCACGTTCGACGCGTTGCGCGTCGAGCCGACGCCGACGATCGCGCCGGTGATGGTGTGCGTGGTGCTCACCGGGATGCCCAGCCCGGTGGCCAGGAACAGCGTGATCGCGCCGCCGGTCTCGGCGCAGAAGCCGCCGACCGGCTTCAACTTGGTGATGCGCTGGCCCATGGTCTTGACGATGCGCCAGCCGCCGAACATCGTGCCCAGGCCGATC
>CADEEN010000082.1:0-6801 GCA_902826345.1 uncultured Burkholderiales bacterium
GTTCATCCTTCGATACCTCAGGACGAACGGGTGGTGCGGTACCTTCGTCTACCTCCAGCTCGCGCTTGAACGCCTTGAAGCCGAAGCGCGTGTAGAAGTCGCGCAGCGCATCGCGATCGACTTCGCTCAAGGCCAGCGCATCGAGCGACGGCCACCCTTCGACATGCCCGCTCAGATCGCAGTCGGTCGCGACCGTGACAAGCTTCTTGCCCAGCGGCAACCAGTCGAGCGCCTTCTTCAGGTTCTGCCCCACGGCGCCGCCGATCGATTCAGCGGCAGCGATCACACCATCGAGCGAGTCGTGCTCCGTCAGCCACTTCACCGCCGTCTTCGGCCCCACCTTGTCCACGCCCGGCACGTTGTCCACCGTGTCGCCGACGAGCGTCAGGTAATCGACGATGCGCTCCGGCGGCACGCCGAACTTGGCCTGGACCCCTGCCACGTCGAGCGCCTCGTTGCTCATCGTGTTGATCAGGCTGATCCGCTCGTTGACCAGTTGCGCAAGATCCTTGTCGCCGGTGGAGACGATGACGCGGTGGCCGTTGTCGGCCGCGCGCTTGGCCAGCGTGCCGATCGCATCGTCGGCCTCGATGCCCGGCACTTCGAGCACCGGCCAGCCGAGCAGCTTCACCGCCTCGTGGATCGGCTCGATCTGCGTGCGCAGATCGTCCGGCATCGGCGAGCGGTTGGCCTTGTACTGCGGGTACCAATCGTCACGAAAAGTCTTGCCCTTGGCATCGAAGACGCACACGGCGTGCTCGGCGCGGTGATCGGCGCGCAGCTTCTTCAGCATGGCGATGAAGCCGTGGATCGCGCCCGTGGGCACGCCGCCAGGGCCGGTCAGGTTGGGCATCGCGTGGTAAGCGCGGTAAAGGTAACTCGAGCCATCGACCAGCAGCAGCAAAGGCAGTTCTTTGTCCATGTGGGCATTGTGCGATGGCTAGAATCGTTGCATGAAACGCCCGCTCGCCGCCTTTGTCCTGACGCTCGCCGCCTCCGTGTCGGCGCAGGTCAAGGAGGTGCCCGAGCCCAACGTGCAGCGCACGGTCGTGCAGGACGACGGCGCGCGCATCGAAGAGCTGCGCGTGCGCGGCCAGGTGCAGCGCATCATCGTCAAGCCGAAGAACGCCGCCGAGTACGAGGTCGTTCCGCCCACCGGGGGCCGTGACCCGTCACAGAACCGCGCCAACCAGCAGGCCGGTGCCGCCGGCCAGCGCGTCTGGAACCTGCTGCGCTTCTGAATCTCAACACCGAGCTGTGGCCGTCTTCACCGAAGTCTCGCGCGACGAGGCCAGCGCGTTCGTCGATCGTCTCTCGGTGGGCAAGCTCACCGGCCTGCGCGGCATCCAGGCCGGCATCGAGAACAGCAACTTCTTCGTCGATACGCTCGACGACAAAGGCACGACGCGGCATTGGGTGCTGACGCTGTTCGAGCGCCTGACCTTCGAGCAACTGCCGTTCTACCTGGAGCTGATGCGGCACCTGGCGCAGCGCGGCATCCCCGTGCCGATGCCGCAGGCCGACGACGGCGGCGCGCTGCTGCACACGCTCAAAGACAAACCGGCGGCGCTGGTCGATCGCCTGCCCGGCGGCCACCAGTTGGCGCCCGACGTCGATCACTGCGCGCAGGTCGGCGCGATGCTGGCGCGCATGCACGAGGCCGGGCGCGACTTCGCGCGCGCGCAGCCCAACCTGCGCGGCCTGCCGTGGTGGGACGAAACGGTGCCGCAGGTGCTGCCGCACGTGACGCCGGCGCAGCGCGAGCTGCTGCAGGTCGAGCTGGCGTTTCAGCATCAAGTGGCCGGCTCGGCCGCCTACCGAGCGTTGCCGCGCGGCCCGATCCACGCCGACCTGTTCCGCGACAACGTCATGTTCGAGCCGGGTGACCTCGGCCACGAGCGCCTGTGCGGCTTCTTCGATTTCTACTTCGCCGGCGTCGACACCTTCCTCTTCGACATCTCGGTGTGCCTCAACGATTGGTGCGTCGACCTATCCAGCGGCGAGCTCGCCGAAGACCGCGCGCAGGCCTTCATCGCTGCCTACAGCGACGTGCGCGCGTTGGACGGCAACGAGCGCCGCCTGCTGCCGGCGCTGATGCGCGCTGCGGCGTTTCGCTTCTGGTTGTCGCGGTTGTGGGACTTTCACCTGCCGCGCGAAGCCGCCATCCTGAAGCCGCACGATCCGTCGCACTTCGAGCGTGTGCTGTGCGCACGCATCGCCACGCCCTGGCACGGCGCATGACGTTGCGCATCAATTCGGTCAGCCCGTTGCGCGGGCTGCAATGGGTCGCCAACGGGCTGGGGCTGATGGGCAAGCACCTGGTCGGCTTCACGCTGCTGCTGCTGGTGGCGCTGCTGCCGGCGCTGGTGCTGCTCGTCGTGCCGCTGATCGGGCCTTTGCTGGCCTTTGCCCTCGGCCCGTTGATCACGCTCGGCTTTGCCATCGCCGCGCGCGCTGCGCTCGCCGGCCAGCCGGTGCAGGCCGCGCAGATGGTGGAGCCGCTGCGCCCCGGCGCCGATCCGCAGCGGCGGCAGCGCCTCTTGCTGCTGGCCCTGTGCTACTCGTTCACCATCGGCGCCGTGCTCGTCATGCTGTTTGCCAGCAGCGGCGAGGCGCTGGAAAAAATCGCCGCGGCCGGCCGCGGCAGCCAGGCCGAGGTGGCAGCGGCGAGCAGCGCGGTGATGCAGGCCAACCCGGGCTTGCGTGCCATCGTGCTGTTCGCCGCGGCCTCGCTGGTGCTGATCAGCGTGCTCTTCTGGCACGCGCCGATGCTCGTCTGGTGGGACGGCCAGGGCGTTGCGCAATCGCTGTTCTCGAGCGCGCTGGCCTGCTGGCGCAACAAGGGCGCCTTTTTCTTCTACTCGCTGGCCTGGCTCGGCGTGACGGCCATGCTCGTCGTGCTCGGCGAATTGCTGACGGCTCTGCTGGGTTCGCGTGAGCTCGGCGCGCTGGCACTGCAACCGGCCACGCTGCTGCTCGTCGCGGCCTACTACGTCTCGGTGTACTTCAGCTATGCCGACTGTTTTGCGCCTGCCGCGGCGCCGCCGATCCGGGAATCCTCCACCTGAAAACGAAGGGGCCGTGGCGCTCGCCGCCCCGAACGGTGCAGTGCCCGGCGCTACCATCGCAGCGCGTGATGTCACGCGGAGGATTGAGCGCATGGACAACAACAACAGCACACCGCCGCCGTCACAGCGCTATGCGCCGCCCGCGGCCGAGGTGGCCGACGTGTCGGCCAGCGGCGAAGCGCCACTCGCCGGCCGCGGTGCACGGCTGGGCGGCGCGATCATCGACGGCGTGATCCTGCTCGGGCTGTGGTGGCTGGTCAGCGCCATCACGCCGTGGAACATTTTTTCGCCGCAGATGGCCGAAGCCGGTTTCATGGCGCTGATCGGCATGCAACTGCTCGGCCTGTTGCTGTTCGCCATCGTCAACGGCTACCTGCTGATGACGCGTGGGCAGACGGTGGGCAAGCTGCTGCTCGGCATGCGGATCGTGCGTCCGGACGGCTCGGCCGCGTCGCCCGGCCGGATCATCGGCCTGCGCTACGGCATCGGCTGGCTGTTGAGCGCGCTGCCGGTCGTCGGCATGATCTACGCGCTCGTCGATTGCCTGATGATCTTTCGCGCCGACCGCCGCTGCCTGCACGACCTGATCGCCGACACGATCGTCGTCAAAGTCTGACCCTTCGCCTTTGCGCCTCGACACCCTCACCAGCGCCGAAACCCCGGAAGGCATTGCACTCGCGCTGCGCCCGGCCGGTGTGGTGTCGCGCGCCGGCGCGTTCGCGATCGATCTGCTGATCCGCGGCGCGCTGATGCTCGCCGTGTCGATGTCGCTGGCGCCGTTCGGCCGCTTCGGCTCCGGCCTGGCGCTGATCCTCTGGTTCGCGCTCGAGTGGTTTTATCCGGTGCTGTTCGAGCTGCTGCCCAGCGGTGCCACGCCGGGCAAGCGCGCCCTCGGCCTGCGAGTGACGATGGACAGCGGCCTGCCGATCACGCCGGCCGCCTCGCTGCTGCGCAACCTGCTGCGCACCGCCGACTTCCTGCCCTTCGCCTACGGCCTGGGCCTTGCCACCGTGTTGATGCGCAGCGATTTCAAGCGCCTGGGCGACATCGCGGCCGGCACGATCGTCGTCCACGTGCAGCGCGCCACGCTGCATGGCGCGCTGCCCGAGGCCACGCCCGCAGCACCGGCGCAGGCGCTGTCGCCACGCGCGCAGGCCGCCGTGATCGCCTGGGCCGGCCGCTCGACGCGCATCACCGAGGCGCGGCTGGCCGAGCTGGCGCATTTGGCGGCACCCGTCACCGGCGTCAACGGCGCGTCACGCGATGCGGTGCTGCGCTTGCTGTCCATCGCCCACTGGCTGATGGGCAAGCGATGACGCCGCTGCAGTTCGAAAGTCTGTACAGCGCGCGCTGGCGCGAGCTCGAAGCCGCGCTCGACCAACTCGACGGCCAGAAGACGAAAAAGAGGAAGAACCCGTTCGACCCCGTGCCAGCCGCCGGCGGCGAGAACAAAGCCCCCGACGCCGCGCGCGTCGCCGCGCTCTACCGCAGCGCCTGCGAGCATCTCGCACTCGCTCGCGCACGCGACTACCCGGTGCATCTGGTGGAGCACCTGGAGCAACTGACGCACCGCGCGCACCAGCGCATCTACCACCGCGCCGAAGCCGCCACCGGCCGCGTGGCGCGCATGTTCCTCGTCGGCATTCCGCAGTCGGTGCGCGCGCACGGCTGGTACGTGCTCGTCGCCACGCTCGCCTTTGCGCTGCCGCTGATCGGCACGGCGGTCGGCGCTGCGTTCGAACCGGGCTTCGCGCTGATGCTGCACGACGCGCCGTCGCTGCGAAGCTACGAAGAGATGTACGGCAGCGATGCCGAGGCCTACGGCCGCCAGCGCGGCGCCGACAGCGACTTCCAGATGCTCGGCCACTACATCATGAACAACATCGGCATCGCCTTTCGCACCTTTGCCGGCGGCCTGTTCGCCGGCATCGGCGCGCTGTTCGTGCTCGTCTTCAACGGCCTGTACGCGGGCGCGATCGCTGGGCATCTGACGTCGCGCGGCCTGGGCGACAACTTCTACTCCTTCGTCGTCACGCACGGCGCGTTCGAGCTCACCGCCATCGTGCTCGCCGGCGCTGCCGGCCTGGCGATCGGTCATGCGCTGCTGGCGCCCGGGCGCAACACACGCGCCGACGCCTTGCGCAAAGCGGCCACGCGCGTCGTGCCCGTGCTCTACGGCATCTTCGCGCTGCTCGTCGTCGCGGCCGTGGTCGAAGCGTTCTGGTCGTCGGCACGCTGGGTGCCGCACGAGGTGAAGTACGGCGTCGGCGGCGTCTGTTGGTTGCTCGTCATCGGCTGGCTGGCCTGGCAGGGCCGCGCGGAGAAGACCGATGCGCATTGAAGCGCTTGCCATCACGCTGCGCCCGCGGCCGATGAGCGAGGCTGCCGACCTCGGCCAGCGCCTGGTGCAGGTGCATGCGCGTTCGGTCTGGCGCTGTTATGCGCCGGTGTGGGCCGCGGTGCTGCTGCTGGCGCTGGCGACGGTCGAGATCGCCGGCTGGTTGCCGGGGCTGCTGATCTTCTGGCTCAAACCCTGGCTCGACCGCAGTTTGATGTTCGTGCTCTCGCGCGCGGTGTTCGGCGAGGCCACGCGCTGGTCTGATCTGTGGGCGGCGCGGCGCGAGGTCTTCACACGCCACCTGCTGCGCACGCTGACGATCGCGCGGCTGTCGCCGTGGCGAGCATTCACGCAGGCCATCGAGCAACTCGAAGGCCAGCGCGGCGCGGCGCGCAGCAAGCGCCGCGGCGTGCTGCTCGGCAGCCATCGCGGCGCCGCGATGGGGCTGCAATTCGTTTACGCCAACCTCGAGATGATCTTCGTCGTCGCGCTGATTGCGCTGGCCGCGTGGTTCCTGCCCGAGGGCGTGCAGCGCGAGTTGTGGACGCTGTACAGCGACGGCGAATCGGCGCCGATGCAGGCGCTGTTCGCGCTCGGCTATGGGTTGGTCGTCCTTGCGCTCGAACCGTTCCACGTGGCAGCCGGCTTCGCGATGTATCTCAATCGCCGCGTCGAACTCGAAGCCTGGGATATCGAGCAGGAGTTCAGACATGCCTTTGCGTGATGTGGCCCACCCCCGGAGCGGCCTGCGGCCGCACCCCCTCAAGGGGGCACCGCCGACGGCCCGGCAAAGCCGGATCCGTGGCGGTTGCTTGGAGATGCTCTCGCTGACGCTCGCGCTCTTGGTGTTCGATGCGCAGGCTGCCGAGCCGCCACCCACGCCGCAGCAAGTGCGCGACGCCACCGAAGCCGTCTACAACGACCCCGATTTGCATGGCCTGAAGGCCGATCGCGAGCTGCGCTTCAAGAACCGCGAACAGCCGAAGGACGAAGACAAGCCGTTCGATCCGCGCTGGCTGCGCGACTTCACGCGCTGGTTTTCCGAAGCCGGCCGCTGGCTGGTCTGGCTCGGCATGGCGGCGCTGGCCGCGTTGCTGATCGTTTATCTGCGGCGCTGGATCGCCGTGCGCGGCGACGCTGCAGGCGGCCGCGCGCTCGCGCTGCCGAGCCACGTGCGCGACCTCGACATCCGCCCCGAGAGCCTGCCCGACGACCTGCCCGCCGCCGTGCGCGCGTTGTGGCAGCGCGGCGAAGCGCGCGCCGCGCTGTCGCTGCTCTATCGCGGCGCGCTGTCGCGCCTGGTGCATGACCACGCGGTGCCGGTGCGCGCCGCGAGCACCGAAGGCGAGTGCGCGACGCTGGCCTCGAGGCACCTCGACACCGAACGCGGCGCGT
>CADEEN010000082.1:6811-12644 GCA_902826345.1 uncultured Burkholderiales bacterium
GACCGCGCCCGCCACGACTGGGTGCTGCTGCTCGACGCCGACGAGCATTTGAGCTTTGCCAACAGCGCCGCGACGCGGCTCGTGCCCGATGCCGTGGGCCTGTCGCTGCCCCGGCTCGACGCGCTGCTCGGCACGCCAGCCGTGGCCTGGCTGCAGGCCGCGCAGCGCGGTGAGGCCCGTGCCGCCGAGCCGCCGCTGGCGCGCCTGCCCGACGGCAACGCGGTGCGGGCCGTCTGCGACGAGTTCGACCGCCGTCTGCCACGACGCGCGATCACCGCCACGACAGCATGAAGCGCCCTTCGACCGAGGCCACCGTCAACCTGCTCGTGCTGGCGGCGATCGGCGCGCTCGGCCTGTGGCTGCTCTTCGCCACCGAGTGGGTCGATGTCTGGCGGCCGACGCCGCCGCGCAATGAAGCCGCGCGCGACGATCACTATGCAATCAAGCAGATCGTCGGCAAGCTCGGCGGCAAGGTCAGCTCGCCCGACAACCTCGACCGCCTGCCCCCGCCCGGTGCGACGCTGGTGCTCGAATCGAACCAGTGGGACTTCCTGCCCGGCCGCAGCCAGCAGTTGCGTGAGTGGGTCGAGGTGCACGGCGGCCACCTCGTGCTGCCGAGTTTCCTCAACATCGGCACCAACATCGATTGGCTGCCGCT
Organism: uncultured Burkholderiales bacterium; assembly: GCA_902826345.1. Classification (GTDB taxonomy): domain Bacteria; phylum Pseudomonadota; class Gammaproteobacteria; order Burkholderiales; family Burkholderiaceae_C; genus CADEEN01. The sequence goes on from CADEEN010000082.1 coordinate 7,470, forward strand.
GCGGCAGAAGAAGCGCGTCAAGGGTGCTGCGTTGAGCTGCCCTGCGCCGGGCAACGACGATGACGCAACGGATGAGGACAAGGAAGACGACGACGAAAGCGAGGTCGAAAAACCGACGCCACCGACCGCGCGACCGCAACCGCCCGACCCTTTGTTCATCGGCCCGCAGGACAACCCGCGTGACTCCTGTCCGACGCTCGCCGAACGCATCGGCAGCGATGCCGAGGCCGAGCCGCTGCGCCGCTACCGACTCTGCCGGGGAGACTGGTGGACCGGGCTCGAAGCCACACCCGCAGCGGCAGAGTCGTGGTCGATCGTCGGCACGCGCGGCGCCCTGGTGCTGCGTGCCACGCTCGGCAAGGGGCGGGTCACCGCGATGGGCGCGTGGCGATTTCTCGACAACCGCAGCATCTTCACGGGCGACCACGCGCAACTGGCGATTGCGATGCTCGACCTGCACCCCGGCGACGACGTCTGGTTCGTCATCGACGAAAAACGCGAGGCGCTGCTGATGTGGCTCTGGCAACGCGCCGGCCCGGCCCTCGGCCTGGCATTGCTGGCGATGGCCTTTGCGTTGTGGCGCGGCGCGCGCCGATTCGGCCCGCTGTTGCCCGAGCCGCCGCTGGCGCGGCGCTCGGTGGCAGAGCAGATCCGCGGCACGTCGGCCTTCGTCTTGCACGGCGGCGGCGCCGCGTTACTCGCCGCTGCGCGGCGCGCGCTCGACGACGCAGCGCGGCAGCGCATCGCCGGCTATGACCGCATGACGATGGGCCAGCGTGTCGACGCGCTGCGTCAGCCGACGGGCCTTGCCGTCGACGTGCTGACACGCGCGCTCGACCCGCAACTGCCGCCCCGCCGCGCGCTGCCCGACAAGCTCGCCGTGATCGAACAGACGCGGCGTCGCCTCGCCTTCAATTCATAAAAAAGGACAGACCATGTCGCTCAACCCCGCCGACGTCACCCGTGCTCAAGAGGTGCTCGCCGCGCTGCGCGAAGAAATCGGCAAGGCCGTCGTCGGCCAGCGCGATGCCGTGGACCAGGTGCTCGTCGCGCTGCTCGCCGCCGGCCACGTGCTGATCGAAGGCGTGCCCGGCCTCGGCAAGACGCTGCTGGCGCGTGCCTTGGGCAAATCGTTGTCGCTGCAAGTCGCGCGCGTGCAGTTCACGCCCGACCTGATGCCGTCGGACATCACCGGCCACGCCATCCTCGACACCAACACGCGTGGTGAAGGCAATGCGCTGGGCACCTTGCGCGTGCTGCGCGGCCCGGTGTTCACGAATCTGCTGGTCGCCGACGAGATCAACCGCGCGCCGGCGAAGACGCAGGCCGCGCTGCTCGAAGTGATGCAGGAAGCGCAAGTCACGCTGGAAGGTCAGACGCTGCCGCTGTCCAAACCCTTCATGGTGCTGGCGACGCAGAACCCGCTCGAAACCGAAGGCACCTACCCGCTGCCCGAAGCGCAGCTCGACCGCTTTCTGCTGAAGATCGAGATCGGTTATCCGCCGCACGATGAAGAAACCGCGATCGTCGTTCGCAGCACCGAAGGCCAGGCCGGCGACCAGTTGCCGCTCGACGGCGTGACGCAGCGCGTCGAGGAGCGCCACGTCATCACGCTGCAGACCATGGCCGCTGCCGTGCGCGTCGACGACAAGGTGATCGACTATGCGGTGCGCATCACGCGCGCGACGCGCGGTGCGCCGGGGCTGTCCAACGGCGCCGGGCCGCGCGGCGCGATCGCGCTCGTTCGCGCGGCGCGCGCGGCGGCGCTGATGGCCGGCCGCGACTTCGCGACGCCCGACGACGTGAAGCGCCTCGCCACCGCCGCGCTGCGCCACCGCGTGCTGCTGGCGCCGGATGCACAGCTCGAGGGGCGGCGTGTCGATGACCTCTTGTCCACGCTGCTCGAAAGCGTCGATGCACCGCGGATGTAGCCGCCGGTGAAGCTGCTGCCCTCGCGCACCGCCATCCACGCGCTGCTGGCCGTCGCCACAGCAGCGCTCGCGGCCTTGCTGTTGCGCATGCCGGCGGCCGACGTGGGTGCGGCCGTGGTCGGCATGCTCGCGCTCGGCGTGGTCTGGGCCGCAATCGACTTCTGGTGGACGCGCCGTGCCTGGCACGCCGCGCCGCTGCAATGGACGCGCACGCTGCCCGACGCGTTCGCCCTCGGTGTGCAACGCACGATCGACGGCACGCTCGTCAACAGCGGCACGCGGCGCTGGCGGATTGCCTTCTTCGACCATGCCGACCCCGACCTCGACCCGCAGGGCCTGCCTGTGACGGCCGATCTGCACGCGAACGCGCAGGCGCAGTTGCGCTACACCGTGCAGCCGCGCCGCCGCGGCCGCGTCGTCTTCGAGCCGGCAGACGTGCGCGTGTCGAGCCTCGGCCGCAGCCTCGAACTGCAGTGGCGCATCGGCGAACAGCAAACGCGCCCGGTGTTCCCCAATTTCGCCTCGGTTTCGCGCTACGCCTGGCTGGCCACCGACCGGCGGCTGGCCGACATCGGCATCAAGACGCAGGTGCAGCGCGGCGAAGGCACGGACTTCAAGCAGCTCGCCGAGTACCGGCCGGGCGACTCGATCCGCCACATCGACTGGAAGGCCACGCTCAAACAGTCGCGGCCGATCGTGCGGCAGTTCCAGGATGAGCGCGACCAGTGCGTGATCTTCCTCATCGACTGCGGACGGCGGATGCGCGCCGACGAGGGTGTACACAGCGGAAGCCACTTCGACGAAGCGTTGAACGCGACGATGCTGCTCGCCCACGTGGCGCTCAAAGACGGCGACGAGGTCGGCGCTCTCACCTTCGGCACTGCGCCCGAGCACAAGCGCGCCTTCGCGCCGCGCAAGGGCCTGGCCACGCTGTCGGCGCTGACCGCGGTTCTGCACGACATCCAGCCCGAGGCCACACACTCCGACTACCTGATCGCCGCGCGCGACCTGATGCGCGTGCACTCCAAGCGAGCGCTGATCGTGCTGCTGACCAACTTCCGTGACGAGGACGCGCCGGAACTCGATGCCGCGCTGAAGCTGCTGCGTAGCCGTCATCTCGTGCTGCTGGCGTCGTTGCGCGAGCGTGTGCTGCGCGAGATGACCGAGCAACCGCTGAAGGAGTCACGCCACGCCGTCGAAGTCGCAGGCGCGCACCTGTTCGCGCAAGCCCGCGGCGACGCCTTCCGCCGCCTGGCCGAACGTGACGCGCTGATGGTCGATGCCGAGCCCGAGCGCCTGGCGGTCGAGCTTGTCAACCGCTACCACACCGCCAAACGGGCGGGTTTGCTTTAGCGCGGCGCTGGCTTAAGCTGCCGGCCCATGAACCTGTTCTCGATCGCGGCCGCCGCCCTGCTGGGCTTGGTCACCGTTGCCGCCGCGGCGCAGACCGTGACATTCAACGGCCACATCGGCACGCACAAGGCGCTGCTCGTCATCGACGGCGAGCCGCACACGGTCGGTGTCGGCAACACGGTGCGCGGTGTGCGACTGCTGGCGCTGACGCCGGCACAGGCCGACGTGGCCATCGGCGAGTCGCGCCGCACGCTCGCGCTCGGCGCCGGCGCGGTGCGGGCGAGCGGCCCGGCGCCGAGCAGCGGCGGCAATCAGATCGTGCTCGCTGCCGGCCGCCACGGCCACTTCCGCACGATCGGCCAGATCAACGGCAAGTCGACCGAGTTCATGGTCGACACCGGCGCCAGCGTGGTCTCGCTCGGCCAGGTCGAAGCCGATCGCCTGGGAATCGACTACAAGAACGGCGTGCCCGGCATGGCGCGCACGGCGAACGGCAGCGTGCCGATGCGCATCATCGTCCTCAACTCGGTGCGCATCGGCGACGTCGAGGTGGCCAACGTCGAAGCCGCCGTCCATCCCGGCTCCATCGGCGCCGTGTTGCTCGGCAACAGCTTTCTGACGCGCTTTCAAATGAAGCGCGAGAACGACGTGCTGCGGCTCGAGAAACGCAACTGATCGGTATCAGCCGCGGCGGCTCTGCGCTTCAGCGCAGCGGCAAGCAGGCCGAGCAGCGCTGCCCAGAGCGGCGCCATGGCACCACCGCCACTGCCATCATCCCGATCGCCCTGCCCGCCTGGGGCCGAGGCAGCGGGAGGCGTCACGGGCACGGTCGCGGGCGCTTGCAGGCGCAGCGAAGCCGGGTTGGCGCCGTCGGAGCGCAGTTGCAGCACCGCTTCAGCGCCGCCGTTGCCCAGCGCTCGGTAGTCGATGTGCAACTCGCAGGTGCTGGCCGGCGCGAGCACGCTGCCGGCAGCGCAGCCCCGCGGCACGAAGGCGCCGGCTTGCGGGCCGATCACGGTGGTGGCGCCGAGCGTGGCATCGCTCGCGCCGGCGTTCACCAACACCAGGCGCGCACTGCGCTGCTCGCCCGGCAGCGTCGGCTCGAAGCTGAGCGTCGTCGGCGTGGCCGCGTCCCACTGCAGCACCGCGCGCGCCGAGGGTTCGGTGCGAGCGCCCAGAGCCGCAAGCACCGGCCGCGCCGTCGCCGCGCCCGGTATCGCGAGCGCGCCGGCGGCGGCGCCTGGCGCCGCGGCCTGGTAACGCACGCGCGCTGCGCACTGCGCACCTGGTGGCAGCAGCTCTGGGCAATCGTGTTCGAGCAAGAAGCCCTCGCCGCTCCACTGCATCGGGCCGACCTCCAGCGCCACCACGCCTCGGTTGCGCAGTTGCACCGTCTGCGCCGGCGACACGGAGCCCAGGCCCAACGTGCCGAACTCGAGCGTCAGCGGCCACACCTGCAAGGCGGCGTCGCCGCTGGCCAGTGGCGCAACGCGGCCGAGGAAGGCGGCGAGGTCGTTCACGTCCGGCGCCGTGAGCACCGGCTTGAGGTAGCCCATCGCCCCCACCGCATTCAGTGCCTTCTGCAGCGCCTGCGGGTTGTCCGCCGCGCGCAGAAAGCCGTTGCGGTTGGCCAGCAGATCGGGGCCGTGACAGGAGACGCACGACGCAACGCCCGGCAACTGCAAGTACAGCCCGGCGCCGCGTACGGCATCTTGCGCCGTGGCGATCACCGGCCACAGCGCTGCAGCAGCGGCCGCCGCAGCGCGGCGGCCGCGCAGGCTCGTCACGAGCCGATCAGGCCGCCGTCGTCCTTGGTGACGACGATGGTGGCCGAACGCGGCCGCGCCGTCGCCCCGCCCGCGCCGTAGCCGGCATTGCCCGGCCAGTGGCT